>CAYZLP010000788.1:0-3027 GCA_964478635.1 uncultured Caldilineaceae bacterium | reverse complement strand
CTGTCATCGATCAATCGAATAGCTAGCGTAGGCTTTGCGTAGCGCAACAGTCATTAAAAAGTCAAGCAACTACCGATCAGCCGTTCAGTCACACCTCAAACTCTGTGGTAATCTTGTCACTCAGTATTTATCAATTCGGTATTTATCAATTCGGTGTTTATCAAGTCGGGGCAGCATTCTGTCAGAAATAGGATTTTGCCCACCACACCAAGCGTGCGAGCGATAGCGCCGTACGCGAACAAGGCTCCGGACGCCACCGCATCTCCATGACCATCCTTCCCGGGGCAACGCCATCATCTTCGTCAATCGAGAGTGTTGTCACAATGTTAAAAACGCTACATAAACGTTCACTTATTTTCGCCTTGGTCTGTTGTTTTACCCTGATAAGCACCGCCCCCGCCTCGGCAGACAGCACAGCGCCCGTTCCGCCCCAACCACCGACCCCAGAACTGCTTCCCGCCCTATCAACCGATGATTTCAGCCAGCTTGACGGCATGATGGAAGCTGCCGGCGTTGGCTGCGGCGGCGAAGACTACGGCGCGTTCAACGCCGGCTTTGAAGCCGAGGTCGTGTTCCTGCTCAATCAGGTTCGGGCCGATGCCGGTCTGCCGCCTCTGAAGCTGAGCGACGAGTTAACCCTGGCCGCCCGCTATCACGCCCATGACATGGCCGAAGATCAGTATTTTGCCCATGACACCCATGACTGGATCGACGGGGAATTGGCCGTACGCTGCGCCTGGCACGAGCGCATCCGCAACTATTTCCCAGGTCCGAGCCGCCTGGGTGAGAACATTGCCCGGGGCTACCGAACGCCCGAAGCGGTCACAGATGCCTGGTACGACAGTGAAGGGCACCGTAGCAACATGCTGGGCGACTACCGGGAAATCGGCGTGAGTTTCTACAACTTCTACTGGGTGCAGAATTTTGCCGACCGTGCCGATGTTTATCCCGTGATCCTAAACGGTGAAGCCAGTGCCACCGAGGAATCGCAAGTTGACGTTTATGCCTACGGTCAGTGGGAGCAAGTACGATTCCGCAACGACGGCGGCGAGTGGTCGGACTGGATGTCATTCAGCAACGAACTCGTCTGGGAAATCCCGCAGACGGCCGGTCTTCATGAGGTCGAGGCCGAAATGCGCACTGGCGATGAGGTCGTGACGAGCAGTGATCTCATCGAATATGCCGGCCCGGAAGATCCTGAAGACGAACCGGACAGGGCCAGCTTGCAGCCGTCCATCTTTTTACCGCTGGTCACACGCTAACCGGCGCCGATCCGGCAGGTTCTGTGGGCAGCGATGCAGCGTAACGCCCTAGGCAGCGCCGTCGCAAATATGGAGCATCAACCAAGAGGAGGTCGGCCCGTTTTGGGCCGACCTCCTCTTGGTTGATCTATTCGTCTATAAGACTATAGGGCTTCGTCCAGCAGCGTCTGGACCAGCTGGGGATTCGCCTGTCCGTCGCTTGCCCGCATGACCTGACCCATGAAGAAACCTCGCAGTCCGGTCTTGCCGCCACGATAGGCTTCCACCTTGTCGGGGTTGGCCGCCATGACGTCGGCGATGATGGCCGTCAGTGCATCGCTATCCGAAATCTGGCTGAGTCCGCGGCTTTCCACCAGGGCCCGGGGGCTTCCGCCGGCAGCGAGTATCTCATCCAACAAATCCTTGGCGATATTCATGGAAATCGTGCCGTCATCGGTCATTTCCACCAATTCAGCCAGCTCGGCGGGACCAAAGGGCAGGGCAGCATAATCGCCGTCCGGGACGCGTCCCTGCAGCAAGTTGGTCAGGAACTTTGCCACGCCGGCCGGGCCGGCATACATCTCGAGCACGGCCTCAAAAAAGTCACTGACCGAGCGATCGCCTGAGAGAATATCCGCCTCCAATTCGGACAGGCCGTAGTCGTCCAAGTAGCGGAGCTGTCGCTCAGCAAGGACCGGATCTTCGAGCCGTCTGCGGTCGCGCATTTCCGAGGCGGTCCCTTCTACCACCGCTTCTTCACCGGACTCAGTTTGAGCCTCAGTCTTCGTCTGAGCCTGCGACCCGACCGACTCTTCATCCTTCCACGTATCGCGCAGGGCGACAATCCGGTTGAAAACCAGCTGTTCCGGCGTCGAATCCATCTGGTCAGTCGCGAAATAGCCAATCCGCTCGAATTGGTAGCGCGTCCCCGGCGCGCTGCCGGCCACACTCGGCTCGATCCGCGCCTTGCGGATTACCGTCAGGGAATCGGGGTTGAGATTGTCCAGGAAGGTCTCCCCTTCGGCAACATCATCCGGATTGGCCTTGGCAAAAAGGCGATCATAGAGTCGCACTTCGATCGGCAGCGAATCAGTTGCCGAGACCCAGTGAATTGTGCCGGAGACCCGGCGATTCCCGCCGCTCCCGCTGCGCGTATCAGGATCGTAGGTACAGCGCAGTTCGGTGATTTCGCCGGCTCCATCCTTGACCACTTCATCGCAGCGAATAATGTAGCCGTGGCGCAGACGCACTTCCTGCCCTGGGGAGAGACGCCGAAAGCCCTTGACGGGCGCTTCCATGAAGTCGCTCCGCTCAATGTAGAGTTCTCGGGTGAAGGGTATCGCACGCGTGCCTTCTTTGGGCACGTCATGGGGCCAGTAATCACCTTCAAGCCATTCGACCGCGTCTTCCGGATAATTGGTCAGGACCACCTTGAGGGGATCCAGGACGCAGAGCACCCGCGGGGCCCGGTGATTCAGATCGTTGCGCACGTGATATTCGAGCAGTTCGAACTCGACGCGGCTGTTGGTCTTCGCGACACCCACATCCTCGGAGAAGCTGCGAATGGCCTCCGGCGTGTAGCCTCGACGCCGCATTCCGGCAATGGTGGGCATACGCGGATCGTCCCAACCGGAGACATACCCTTGATCGACCAGCAGCAGCAGCTTGCGCTTGCTCATCACCGTATAGTCGAGATTGAGGCGGGCGAATTCGTATTGATGGGGTCGAGGTTCAACCCCGAGCTGCACGAGAAACCAGTTATAGACGTCCCGATTGTTTTCAAATT
>CAYZLP010000787.1:0-3029 GCA_964478635.1 uncultured Caldilineaceae bacterium | reverse complement strand
AGAATGGCCGCATCGCCATAGCGGAACGGGCGATAGCGCTCTTCTTCTTTGTCCCACACGGGCAGTCGTTCATCATGCAGCTGCTGCAGGCGCTCGGCCAGAAAGCGCGCTTCACCGATCCGGGCGTCGGACGCCCCAAGCTTTTCGCCCGCGTCATTGGCATCCGGCAGGAGGACCACCTCCACGGGCGTTGGCGCAGCCGGATGAGGCGCCGGCGCCAAACGCTCGGCTTCCAACGGGCCAGGGCGCGCCTCGAACCGGGTATGGGTTTGGCGATCCAAAGGCGTCAGTACCCGGTCGAAGAGGGCATTGAATACCGTCGTCAAACCGTGATGGGTGCGAAAAGAGCGGCGCAGGGCAATGGGTTTGCCCCGCGTCCTGCCGTGGATCAGTCGGGCAGTCTCATGGAAAACGCTGACCTGGGCCTGGCGAAAGCGATAGATGCTCTGCTTCACGTCGCCGACGATAAAAAGCGTCCCGGACCTGACCGCCGCACCCTCTGTCGGCGGCACGGACCGCGCCGGAACCTGGGCATCGTCGCCTCCTGCAGGAGCGACGGGGTCATCTTTGCCAAAACCGGCCAGGGCCATGACGATCTCCTGCTGCACGGCATTGGTGTCCTGGTACTCATCGACCATGACGTGCCGGATGCCGTCGAGAAAGGCACGGACTCTGGCATCCTGCGCGCGTGCGCCGGTCAGGAGCGCGACAGTACGAATTTCGAGATCGTCAAAATCCAGGGCAGCCCGCTGCTCTTTCAGACGCTCATACTCAGTTTCCAGACGCTGCCACAGGGTCCGCCAGCGTCCTAGCATCATAGCGGCGGCGGTATCAGCTTCGCCTACCGGCTCCACGCCGCAACGCTTCTCCAGTTCAAGCAACGCACCGCGCAGTGCCTTGAGCTGCTGTTTGAGTTCGGTCAGTTCCTCGGCGCCGCCCCAATTGTTCTGCCTGCCGCCGGTCAGCTTGATCGCATGGGCTTGGTCTGCGGCAGTCGCAAAATCACCGGCGGTTGCCGCGGCAGCCGCGGCCTGGCCGGCCGCGACTGATGGCGCCAGCCTGTCATCCGGCACGGCGATGGTCACCGTGGGCAGCGCGGCCAGAGCATCGCCCAGGTCCGGTTCACGCTCGAGCAGTTCGGCCCAGACCGCCGCGCGCATGTCGGCGATGCCAGCCTCCCACCGCGCCAGGAGCGCGGCCGGACTTTCCAGGTCGGCCAACAGCCGGCGCACAGTGCCCCGCCGGCTCAGCAGTCCCGCCATCTCTTCGCGCAGTTCATAGACCCGCAGCCCTTCCAGCAGACGAAGGGTCTCCTCATCCCCCTGGTCGATGAGGTCGGCCAGGGTGCGGCGGATGGCCTCCTCCTTGAGCAACGCTGCATCTTCTTCATCCAACACCGCAAAGAGCGGATCGAGACCGGCGGCAACGGCATTCTCACGCAGAACCCGGGCGCATAAGCTGTGGATAGTGCTGACCCGCATTTGCTCCAGCTCCAGCCGTAGGCTGGTCCAGCGTCTATCTCCAGACCGAGCCTTGGCCTCAATCCCCTTGCGGATCCGGTCACGCATCTCCCTCGCGGCCTTTTCGGTAAAGGTGATGGCCACAACCGCATCCAGGGGCCACTCTCTATGGGTCGCCAGCTGATGCAGAAAGCGCTGCACGAGCACCCAGGTCTTGCCGGTACCGGCGCCGGCCTCGACCACAAGACTGCGGTCGACCGTCTCGATGGCCATCCGTTGTTCCCGGGTGGGAGAGGGCTTGCTCGAGGTGATTTCACTCATAAAGCCAGATCCGATGAAAGGGCTTTTGCCCGCGAACGGCGGGTCACGCGGCAGATATCAGCCAATTCGCACCAGGCGGCGCACCCATTGCCGCTGGGCTTGGCCGGTGCGGCCGGGAAGCGACCGGCCCGCGCGTGCGCCGCCGTTGCCAGCGCGCGTTCGATTGCCCGCCCCACGACTTCATGAGCGCCAACCGGACCGTCAAACGTGAGTTCGCCGCTCCGCTTGCGCACCGGAATATGGAGGTAGTAACTGGCGGCCACACCGGCTCCATCCGCAATCAACTGCTCGACCGCCAGGGCATAGAGGGCGCTCTGCAGTGCCGTGCCCTGGGGAATGTCACTGGCGGGAGAATAGAGGGTGCTGCCACTCTTGTAATCGATGACGCGCAGCTTGCCATCTTCCCGACGGTCAATGCGATCGACGTAGCCCCGGACGTAGAGTTCGGGCGCCCCGGGTGAAGGCAACTTCAGGGCCGAAGCGTGCCCGTCGATGCCGAACGGGAACTCCTGGTGGGCGGGCCGGTAGTCGCCAGCCTTCCCTTCTTCCCATTCCCACTGTATCAGCGCGACCAGCTGGCGGCGCAGCTCCACTTGCTCTTGACGCCAGAGCACATCGGGTCGAAAGCCGTAGCGGCGGGGCGCGTTGCGAAAGAGCTGCGTGCAGACATCATCCAGTTCGGTCAGAACTTCGTCGAGGCGGACGTCGACCAGCCGCAGACTCCTTGCGCCCAACCGGCGGAAGAGTCCTTCCAGAGCCGCGTGGAGCAAACTGCCGCGCTGGGCGGCATCCATGCCCGCCTCAGGGTCAGACAATGCTTCCATGCCCAGCACTGTCTCAACAAAAAAGCCGAACGGGCAGCGGTTGTAGCGGTTGAGGCGGGAGGCGCTCCAGATCTGGCCCGGCCCAAAGCGCGCCTCCAGATCGGTCAGAATATCGGGCGCGTGGAGCACTCCTTCGTAAATGCCCGGTGCGCGCCAGCTCCGGCGTTGCCGGATGAGATCGTGGCCCCTGCGCGCGGCCTGCCACCGGCCGGGGATGGCCGCATCGATTGGCCGCGCGCCGTGCAGCGCCAGCGCGGTGAGCCACTCCCCTTCCGTTGCCGCTTCGTCCGGCTTCCAGGAGGCGGCAATCGGGATCCGCTGCACATGCGCTTTGGGCAGCCCTGCGGCATCCAAGGCGGCCGTCCAGTAAGGCGAGGGAGGCCACTCCGCGCCGCTCTCGTCGATCCAGGGTCGCAGCAAGGTC
>CAYZLP010000786.1:0-3031 GCA_964478635.1 uncultured Caldilineaceae bacterium | reverse complement strand
ACGCCACGCTCTTCTACCTCCAGGAGGTGGGCGTGGACGGCGGCGTGACCGAACACGGTCCCTTCGAACTCGGTCAAGCGTACGGTGAGTACAGCGTGCCCGGCGGCGTCGAGCTGTCGCCCCGGATCTGGCTGCCCCTCATGGCACGTTAGTCAATCCCGGAGGAAATGGACCGATAATTCATCCGAAATCGCAGTTCGTTAATTGACGAGTTCATAAGGAAGGCCAGTGCAGTTTTGCACTGGGCCTTCCTTTTTGTTGGCTATTGCCGATTTCCAAAAGTTGACTGGACTTTTCTGCCAACAGTGGGGCTGGCCTCTCAGCGCGCCTTACATTTTCCATTTTCGCGAAGGCTTTTGTTCGTCTTGACGACCGCAAGTCAACATGATATAGTCATGCCGCCAAGAAACCGGCCGTCCCCGGCCCACTTCCGCCGGCGCAGCGGTCAAGCAGAGCGAAAATTGTACGTCATCATTCGAACGTCATCATCCCCGCACATTGCGTGAAGCGCGCCGTCCGCGGCGTCTTTATATCTACAGCTTATGCCCTGCAAAGGGCGAAATCGTCGACCACCACACTATCGCTCATTAGGAGAGAAACACATGCTCAAACGCTCCAAGGTCTATGTTTTTGGCATGATCATGTCTATGGTCCTCGGCATGGTAATTGCGGCCTGCTTCGGGGCCGGCCCTGCGCCGACCGAGGCGGAACCGGAAGCGGCGGCGCCCGCTGCTGAATCGGCTGAAGTCGCGGCCCAGGCCGGCGGCTCCACGTTACAGACCGTCCTCGATCGCGGGTATATCATTTGCGTCGGGAACGCCAACTTGCCAGGCTTCGGTTTTATCGATGAAGCGGGCGAATTCACCGGCTTTGATGTCGACTTCTGCAAGGCTTACGCAGCCGCAATATTCGGCGATGCGACCAAGTTTGAAATCCGGGCGGCCACGGCCTCCGAGCGCTTTACCGTGCTGCAGAGCGGCGAGGCAGATGTCCTGGTCCGCAACACGACCAACACCATGTCGCGCGACACTGACCTGGGCGGCAACTTCGCCCCGACCACCTTCTACGATGGTCAGGGCATCATGGTGCGCAAGGCCGACGGCTTCACGACGCTCGAGGATTTGAACGGCGGTTCGATCTGCGTCCAGACCGGTACGACCACCGAGCTGAACCTGGCCGACCAGATGGCCGCGGCCGGCGTCGAGTACGAGCCCGTGGTCTTTGAGACCGCCGACGAAACCGCCGGCGCCTACGAAGAGGGCCGCTGTGATGCATTCACCACCGACAAATCCGGTCTCGTCTCCCGCCAGTCGATCATGGCCGAGCCCGATGCCCATGAGATCATGGACGTGACCCTTTCCAAGGAGCCTCTGGCCCCCATGGTGCGCCATGGCGACGATCAGTGGTATGACATCATCAAGTGGACGACCTTCGTGACCTTCCTGGCCGAAGAGGCCGGCATCGACTCCGGTAACGTCGACAGCTTCCTGGGCAGCGAGGACCCCAACGTCCGCAAGCTCCTGGGCGACGAGGGTGAGTTCGGCGCCAAGGTCGGTCTGCCCAACGACTGGGCCTACCAGGTCATCAAGCAGGTCGGCAACTATGCCGAGATCTACGACCGCAACCTGGGCCCCGACACGGTCTTCAATCTGCCGCGCGGCCTGAACTCCGGTTACTGGGATGGCGGCTTGCTCTACGCACCGCCGATTCGCTAAGCGAGTGATTGCAGGAAGCCGGGTCAGGTACTATCCCGAGCTTCCTGCAGGCAAGCGTATTCGGAGACGGCAGCGTACGCTGCCGTCTCTCCCAGTCGCAGGAGGTTTGACGCCACAATGCAGGAGTCCCCACCCCAAGCCGCCCACGCAAGGCCCCCCTTCTGGCGTGACGAACGCGTACTGGCAATTCTGACGCAGGTGCTGGTCGTCGGGGTTGTCATCGGCTTTCTTCTCTTTCTCTACAACAACATGGTGACGTCCCTGCGCGATCAGTTGGGCATCGCCGTGAGTTTCGGTTTTCTCGATCAGACCGCCGGCTTTGACATCGGCGAGAGTCTGATCGAATACGAACGCTCCAGCACCTATGCCCGGGCCTTTCTGGTCGGTCTGCTCAACACCCTGCAGGTTGCATTTCTCGGCATTATTCTGGCCACCATTTTGGGCACCATCATCGGCATCATGCGCCTGTCGAACAACTGGCTGGTGAGCAGGATCGCTCTGGTCTATGTGGAGACCTTTCGTAACATTCCCTTGCTGTTGCTCCTGATCTTCATCGCCCAGGCGGTTTTCTTGCGTCTGCCCCGGGTGCGGGAAGCCATCATTCTGTTCGATCCGGTTTTCCCGATTTACCTGAGCAACCGCGGCATTGCCACGCCCTGGGGCATCCCCAAGGAAACATGGGGCACCTATCTCTTGGTGCTGCTGGCAGGGTTGGTCTTGGCCATCATCGTGGCGGTTGTTCAGGTGCAGCGAGGACGGCGCACGGGCCGCATGCCCTTTGTGACGCTCTGGTTCTTGCTGACGTGGTTGGCCGTCGCCGTCATCGGTTGGATCATTCTCCGTCCGCTTGCGTTCAGCCCACCGGTGCTGGAAGGGCTCAACACGACCGGTGGCCGCAGCTTTAGCCAGCAGTTTCTGGCCCTCTTGACCGGCCTGAGCATCTATACTGCCTCCTTCATCGCCGAAATCGTGCGGGCCGGCATTCAGGCCGTCTCCAAAGGACAGCGCGAGGCCGCCACGGCTCTGGGTTTGAGCGGGGTGCAGACCATGCGCCTGATCATCCTGCCCCAGGCGCAGCGAGTGATCATCCCGCCCCTGACCAGCCAGTATTTGAACCTGACCAAGAACTCATCCCTGGCCATTGCCGTGGGTTATCCCGATCTTTTCGCCGTGGCGGGCAACACGATTCTGAATCAGACCGGCCGCGCGATTGAGGTCTTCATGTTGGTGATGGGCGTCTACCTCAGCTTCAGTCTGCTCACTTCGCTCTTCATGAACTGGTACAACCGCCGCATTCAATTGGTCGAGCGATAGGG
>CAYZLP010000785.1:1882-3032 GCA_964478635.1 uncultured Caldilineaceae bacterium | reverse complement strand
CCGGCCTGATGCTGCTCATGCTGGCGGGGCTGTTGCTCGGCTGGCGCCGGGACCGGCATGCGACCGTCACGCTGGTTCTCTGGTTTGCGCCCTTTCTTGCGCTCTATCTGTTCATCGTCCAGTTTCCCGGCACCCATTTCTACCTGCTCATGCCTAGCTGGGCCGTCCTGGGCGGCGTGACGCTGGCCTGGATGTTGCCCTTTCCCGCTGACGGCCGGCGCACCGACACAGCCTCAGCACCGACGGGTTCCAATCTGGGCCGGTGGGTCGCGGCTCTCCTGGTCGCGGCGTGGATGGCCGTCTCGGCCTACTACCTCTACTTGATGTTCTTCCGCCAGGACCCGGAATACCTGGTCAATTATCAGGAAGAACGCGTGCCCTTCTACTGGGCGCCCTACGGCGAGAACGTGCCCGAGAAGCCGCGCTTCGGTTTCCCCATATGGGAAGGCTGGAAGACGCTGGGCGTCCTGTCTGAGTGGAAGTACCTCAACGGAACCTACGCCGCCAACGAGCGCTCCCGCCATCTGCGCTGGTATCTGGGTGACTTCGACCGGGTCTCCTTCGAAGATGCGCCCGACTTCATCTTCGTGGCCCGCCACCTGCAGGAGCCCGACCCGGACTACCGTGGCGATCGCCTGCATGACTACGCGAAAATCGGTGAAGTGACCGTGCGCGGAGAGCCGCGGGTGGAAATCTGGTCGCGGACGGTCCGACCCGTGCCCTATCTACGCTACGATGCGGACGCGTTTGCGGGTCTCTTCGACGGGCTGGGCCCAACCTTCCGCGAGTGGCCCGACCCGCAGCCCGGCGTGACGGATGTGCCGCTGGATGAACGGGTTACCCTCGTCTCCGGCGGCGCTGCGCCACGCGCGCCGGGGCCGGGCGACGTGCTCCATGCGCACCTGGTCTGGCAGACCGGCGAGCCCCTCCCGGTCGACTACAAGCGTTTCCTCCACATTGCCGACGAGACCGGCCGCCCCGTCGCACAGTTGGACGGCTATCCCGGCCTGGACACCGGCCGCACCAGTGCCTGGCTTCCCGGAGAACCCTTCGACGACCACATCCTCCTGGTCATCCCCGCCGACGTCCCGCCCGGTTCCTACAGCCTCCTCACGGGCCTTTACGACCCCGAGACCGGCGCGCGCGTCGG
>CAYZLP010000785.1:0-1782 GCA_964478635.1 uncultured Caldilineaceae bacterium | reverse complement strand
GGGAAGAGGCTCATGTGCCAGTAGACGCGCATGTAGGAGAGAGAGCTGCCCACCATCTTGCCCCAACTGGGCGTGGGGTCGTTGACGCCCAGGCCCAGAAAGGAGAGGCCGGCTTCGGCGAAAATGGCCACGGGAATGCCCAGGGTCACGGCGATGATGATGGGCGCGATGGCATTGGGCATCAGGTGGCGCGTGGCAATGCGTACGTCCGAGGCGCCCACGGTGCGCGCGGCCAGGACGTAATCCCGTTCGCGCAGGGAGAGAAGCTGGGCGCGCAGGAGGCGCGTCACGTCCAGCCAGGCGACCAGGCCGATGGCGATGATCACGTTGCTGAGGCCGCTGCCGAAGACGGCGATGAGCAGCAGGGCCAGCATGAGGGCCGGGATGGCCGTCATGACCTCCACCAGGCGCATGATGATGAAATCGGTCTTGCCGCCCAGCATGCCCGCGGCCAACCCCAGGGGTATGCCGATGAGCAGGGCGATGAGCTCCACGCCCAACCCCACGCCCAGGGAAATGCGCGCGCCGTAAATGATACGCGAATAGAGATCCCGTCCCACCTCGTCAGTGCCGAACCAGTGTTCCCGGGAAGGAAACTGAAGCGCCTGGGTCACGTCGGCTTCCGCATAGCCGTAAGGGGCGATGAAATCGGCAAAGATGGCCATGAAGACGAGCATACCAACGATGATGAGGCCGACGATGGCCAGCTTGTTGCGCATGAAGCGCCGGGACGCATCGCCGAGGAGGGTGCGGTGGCGGAGCTCGGCGGCCGGCGCTGCCCCGGGCGCCGGAGACAAGGCAGTGCTGCTCATGAACGCCCCCTGTCCAGCCGGACCCGAGGATCGACCACCACGTAGAGCAGATCGGTAACGAGATAGACCAGGGACCAGAGGACTGCGACCAGGAGCAGCGTGCCCATGATCATGGGATAGTCGCGACTGATGATGCTGGTGACGAAGAATTTGCCCAATCCGGGAATGCGAAAGATGCTCTCGACAAAGATGGTGCCGGTGATGACATTGGGGATTTGGGGACCGATGACCGTAATCAACGGAATCAGCGCGTTCTTCATGCTGTGCCCCATGAGCACGCGCCGGTCCGAGAGCCCCTTGGCCCGGGCCGTCCGCACGTAATCGGCATGGGAGACCTCAAGCAGGCTCGTGCGCGTGTAGCGTGCGGTCAGGGCAACCAGGGGCAAGCCCAGGGCAATGCAGGGCATGATGAAGTGATACCACTCACCCCAGCCGCCCGTGGGCAGGAGATCCCAACGCACGGCCAGCAACAGCACCAGCCAGACGCCCACGACAAAATTGGGCACGGTGATGCCAAACGTGGCAACGGCCGACGCGGCATAGTCCAACCAGCCGTTTTGATGGGTGGCCGCGACGATGCCGAGCAGCAATCCCAGTGGAATGGCGAAGATCAGCGTCACCAGCCCCAATTGTGCGCTGACGACAAAGGTGCGCCCGATGAGTTCACTCACCGTTTCATTGGGGCTCTGAAAGGGAATGCCCAGATCGCCCCTGAGCGCGTTGCCCATGTAGCGGGCGTATTGCTCGTAGAGGGGCTTGTCCAGGCCGTATTTGCGCAGGTAGTTGGCCTTGGCCTCCGGCGAGAGCGGTACCTTGTCTTCGTCAAAGGGACCGCCGGGCAGCGCGTGCATCAGCAAAAAGATGATGACGCTCACGGCAAAGATGACAAAGGCAATGCCGAGCAGGCGGCCGAGCAGGTAGCGAAGCATGGGCAGAGAAATCGAGATGAATCAGCGCCGGATTGTGCTGC
>CAYZLP010000784.1:0-3035 GCA_964478635.1 uncultured Caldilineaceae bacterium | reverse complement strand
GCACCCGCGACATCGCCTACACAGGCACCGAGGAAGTCAGCACCCAGATCATGGGAGACTTGGTGGCGCAGCGAATCCGGCAAAACCAGTAAGTGGTGCGCCATACAGGCCCGACGGTTCGCTCATCTTGCGCTCTCAGACGACCCATTACACACGGAACTCATGAACGAAGAACAAAAGCAGCGCCTCAGCAATACCATTCGCATGTTGGGCAACTTGCTCGGTGAAACCATCATTGAGCAGGAAGGGCAGGGGATTTTTACCATCGAGGAAGAAATCCGCCAGGCCGCCAAGGCGCGCCGTGCCGGTGACGCCGCTGCTCAAGAGCATCTGGAAGAGATGATTCCGGCGCTCGTCAAAGACCTGCCCAGCGCGCTTGCTGTCTTGAAAGCCTTCACCACTTATTTCCAGCTGGTGAATCTGGCCGAAGAGGATCAGCGCGTGCAAGTGCTGCGTGAACGCGCCCGAGCGGCCCAGGAAGAGGGCCGCCCCATGAGCGAGACCATCGCCCATGCCATCCAACGGCTCCAGGAAGAGGGATTGGATGCCGCCGACATCCGCACCATATTGGATCAACTCTTCATCGAACCGGTCATCACCGCCCATCCGACGGAGACCAAACGGCGCACGACCCTGCTTCAGTTGAAGCGCATCGCCCTGTTGTTGGACGATCTCGCCCAGCGTCGCCTCATGCCCGCGGAGGAAACGGCCATGATTCGTGACCTCCAGGAGAATATCGTGCTTTTGTGGCAGAGTGATGAGACGCGGGAACACCGTCCTACGGTCCTGGATGAAGTTCGGAATGGCCTCTACTTCGTGGAGCAGACCCTCTTTGAGTTGATTCCTCGCATCTATGACGAATTGGAGGCGGCGCTGAAAGAGACCTATCCCGGCGAGCAATTTCAGATTCCCAATTTCCTGCGCTACGGCTCTTGGGTGGGTGGAGACCGGGACGGTAATCCATTCGTCACCCTGGACGTGACGGAAGAGACGCTGCGGACGCACAAGGAGTTCATTCTGCGGCTCTATAACATCGAGGTGGATAAGCTGTACAACCTGCTCAGTCCCTCTATTCGACGGGTCGATGTCAGTCAGGAACTGCTCGATAGCATCCAGGATGACTTCAAGCTCGTGCCGGAAGATGAACTGGATGTACTGGACCGCTTCAGGTACGAGCCCTATCGCCAGAAGCTGATTCTCATGTTTCGCCGGCTGCGGGCCACACGTGCCGAGAATCGCCAGCCCTGGGATGACAAAGCCCACAACCCGCGCGCCTACCGCAATGTGGACGAGTTTCTCTACGACCTGCGTCTCATCGACAGCAGCCTGCGAGCGAACAAGGGGGAGCGTCTGGCCGAGGGACAACTTTCTCACCTGATTCGTTCGGTGGGCGTCTTCGGCTTTCATCTGGCAACGCTGGACATTCGCCAACATGCCAGCCGTCACCGGGCCGCGATGGCGGAAGTATTGGCTCGCTACCGCATTTTTGCCGACTATGAGGCGCTGGCTGAAGAGGACAAGGTCGCCGTCCTGACCCGCGAGATTCTCAGTGAACGACCCCTGACCGCCCAGCTCCACTTCTCACCGGAGACCAACGAGACCATCGGCCTCTTCCGCCTGATCCGGCGCGCCCGGACTGAAGTCGACAAGGAAGCCATCACCACGTACATCATCAGCATGACCACGGCGGTGAGCAATCTACTGGAAGTCCTGCTCTTTGCCAAGGATGCCGGCCTGTTTGGGAAGATCGACATCGTCCCCCTCTTCGAGACCGTGGCCGACTTGCGCGACGCCCCGCAGATCATGGCCGAACTCTTCGAGAATGACGCCTACCGGCGTCATCTCAAAGCAAGGGATCGCCAACAGCAGATCATGATCGGCTACAGCGATTCCAACAAGGATGGGGGCTATCTCCAGGCCAACTGGCGCCTCTTCCGGGCTCAACGCGTGCTGGCCCAGACCTGCGATGAACATGACGTGCGTCTCATTCTGTTTCACGGCCGGGGCGGCACGCTGGGGCGGGGCGGTGGTCCGGCCAATCGCGCCATTCTCGCCCAACCGCCCGAGTCGGTGCGGGGCCGCATCAAGATTACGGAGCAAGGCGAGGTCGTGAGCAGCCGCTATTCCAATCCGGCCATTGCCCACCGGCATTTGGAGCAGTTGGTGAATGCGGTGCTTCTTTCCAGCGGCAAACGCCCGAGTTTTGAGCGGGAGCAAGAGTGGGCCGCAATCATGGATGAATTGAGCGCCGCCTCCTATCGCAAGTACCGCGCCCTGGTGGAAAAGCCTGAGTTCATCACCTATTTTCATCAGGCGACCCCCATCGACCAGATCGGCGCGCTCAATATCGGCTCACGGCCGGCCCGCCGCTCGGCCTCCGCCGAAATCCGGGATCTGCGCGCAATTCCCTGGGTCTTTGCCTGGACCCAATCCCGCGTCAATTTGCCGAGCTGGTACGGGGTTGGCACGGCCCTGGAAAGCTGGCTGGGTGACGACGAGGATGGGAGTCGCCTCCTGGCCTTGCGTATGCTATATCAGGAGTGGCCGTTCTTCCGTACAATCCTGGACAACGTGCAGCTGGGGCTGACCAAGGGCGATATCGAGATCGCCTCACTCTATGCCCGGCTTACCGACAAGGCGACCCGCACGGCCATCTTCACGGATATTCAGGATGAATACTACCGTACGGAGCGCATGCTGCTCGACGTGCTGGAGGCCGAGCAATTGTTGGAAAATGATGCCTGGCTGCGGCGGAGCATTAAGGTGCGCAATCCCTATGTCGATCCGCTCAACTTCATCCAAGTTGCGTTGCTTGACGTACTGCGCGAGGATCCCAACGCCAGTGACCTGGATGAGCTCCGCCGGGGAATTCTGCTTAGCGTCAACGGCGTCGCGGCGGGGCTGCAGAACACGGGCTGAGCGTAGGCAAGAACGCCGCGAACCGCCGCCTGAGCCTGTTGAAGGTCGCGTAGCCTGAGCTTGTCGAAGGCGGCGCGCATCATGCCCGGTTCCGCCTTAAAATTCGGCATATACCT
>CAYZLP010000783.1:0-3053 GCA_964478635.1 uncultured Caldilineaceae bacterium | reverse complement strand
TCGGCAGTATAGAGGAGAATTGTAAGAGCCGTTTAAGGATAAGATGCGGAAATGGTAAGAAGGAATGCGCCCCCAACCGCGCCTGAGCCTGTCGAGGGGGGAATCGCCTACTCTTTATGCGAGACGGGCGTACGTCTTTTGCCTCTCACTTCAGCGGTTCATCTCCCATCCTGCGCCAGTTGCGATAGTAGTACATCAGGGGTCTTCCCTCCGTCCGGGAGCCGGCGGCCAGCACTTCGCCGATGAAGACGGTATGATCGCCGCCGTCATAGTCGTGAACGACACGGCAGTCGACCCAGGCCAAAGCGTCAAGAAAGATCGGACAGCCGGTTGATGCGATCCTGGTTTCAATGTCGGCAAAGCGATCCTCGATCTCCGGAACCAGACCGGCAAAGCGCTTGCCCCAGTCGAGGTGCTCTTCGCCGAGAATGTTCACGGCAAAAGTCTTCGTCGCTTCGATGGCGCCGTGGGTGAAGAGCTTCTTATTCACGCAGATCAGAATCTGGGGCGGATTCAGGCTCACGCTGGAAAAGGAACTGGCCGTGATCCCAACGGGGCTCTCTTCGTGCAGCGTCGTGACAACGGTCACGCCGCTGGCCCAATGCGCCAGGGTCTCTTTGAACAATTGGGCGTCGACTGCCATGAGGGCTCTCTTTCTATGACCTTTACCGGGACGGCCTTGGATCCTAGGCTCGCCTCCGAGCAGGATTATCAGCTTGGTTGACGATATAGCAACTATACAAGAGGAAAGAGTTGATCACAAGCAGTCGAGGATGGCGTTTGCTGATTGACAAAACAGCGTCCCCATGCTACTAATGGGGGCGCCGTCGGACGATCCGTGAATCGCTGCCGGTCTTTTGTTCGAACAACGTTTTCCAATTGAATACGGTTGGCCGATCGGTCTGGCGGGAGAGAGCCCGCCGCAGACGGGACGCCGAAGGGGCAAGCTCTGGCGGATGCCACACCGCCAGCGTGACACTCTCAGGCAAAGGGATCGCCAGGCTGCGGCTACCCTGGAAAGCGCGTGCGCACATCATCGGCGCCGCCACCGACGGGGCAATCCGGCCCGGCAGGCCTCAAATCTGACCGGCTGGAGAAATCTCTCAGGTCTTCGACAGGGCAGGCGGGCATCTCTTTTGGATGCCCGCTTTTTCGTGGACGCATCCCGTACTGTCTGACCGACTGTCTGTAAAGGAGAACTGCCCCATGAGTGCGACCCGGATCGAAGAGCATTTTCCAAGCGCTGCCGGCGCAACGAATCAAGCGCTGCTCAAACCCCAGGATCAATTCGTTCACCGTCATCTCGGCCCCCGGGCGGCGGATATACCTGCCATGCTGGACGTGATCGGCGCGCCGTCGCTGGAAGCGCTGATCGATGCTACGGTTCCCGCGGGCATCCGCATGCAGCGGCCGCTCAATCTGCCCGGCCCGCGCAGTGAGTCGGAAGTTTTGGGCGAGTTGCGGGCCATGGCGTCCCGCAATCAGGTCTACCGCTCCTTCATCGGCATGGGCTACTACGATACGCTGACGCCGGCCGTTATCCAGCGCAACATCCTGGAGAATCCGGGCTGGTATACGCAGTATACACCCTACCAGGCCGAGATTGCCCAGGGACGCTTGGAAGCGCTCCTCAACTTCCAGACCATGGTCGGCGACCTCACCGGCCTGGAGATTGCGAACGCGTCTTTGCTGGACGAGGGGACGGCAGCGGCTGAAGCCATGACGCTCTGTAAGCGGGCGCAGAAGCGGTCGGCGACGGCCAATGCCTTCTTCGTGGCCGAAACCTGCCATCCTCAGACCATCGACGTGATTCGAACCCGGGCCGAACCTCTCGGCTACGACGTGATCGTGGGCGATCCGGCCGAATTTGACTTCGAGGAGTCGGTCTTTGGCGTCCTGCTTCAATATCCGGACACCAACGGCGACATCATCGATTACACCGATTTCTGCGCCCGGGCGCATGAGCAAGACGCGTTGGTCGTCGTCGCATCCGATCTGCTGGCGCTGACGCTCCTCACGCCGCCGGGCGAGTGGGGCGCCGACATCGTTGTCGGCAACAGCCAGCGTTTTGGCGTGCCCCTGGGCTATGGTGGGCCTCATGCCGCCTTCATGGCCACCAAGGACGCGCACAAGCGACTCATGCCGGGGCGCCTGGTCGGCGTCTCTCATGATTCGGCCGGTGATCCGGCTCTGCGCCTCTCACTCCAGACGCGCGAGCAGCACATTCGCCGCGATCGAGCGACGAGCAACATCTGTACGGCTCAGGTTCTCTTGGCCATCATGGCCTCCATGTACGCCGTCTATCACGGTCCCGACGGTCTGCGCAACATTGCCGGGCGGGTGCGGCTCATGACCCTGATGCTGCGTGAGAGCCTGGTCAACCTCGGCTATGAGGTCAATGCCGGCCCGGTTTTTGACACGCTTAGGGTCGGCGGCGGACCCCATACGCAGGACGAACTCGTAGCGGCCGCCCTGGAAAGACGGATGAACCTGCGCCGCTTCGACGACGGTGCGGTTGGCGTCTCGCTGGACGAGGCGACCACGCTGGAAGAGTTGGGGGAACTGCTGGCGGTCTTCGGCGTGGCCGATCCCGTCGGTATCGAAGCGCTGGCCAACCAGGTTTCCCTCGATTATCCTGCGCCTTTCCAGCGCACGAGTGCATACCTGGACCATCCGGTCTTTAACAGCTATCACTCCGAGACCGAGATGCTGCGCTATATTACCAAGCTCCAGTCCCGCGATTTGTCGCTGGCATTCTCCATGATTCCCCTTGGATCCTGCACCATGAAGCTTAACGCCACAACGGAGATGTTGCCGATTACGTGGCCCGAGTTCGCGCACATTCACCCCTTCGCCCCGCGTGAGCAGGCGGCCGGCTACGGCGAACTCTTCATGAAGCTGAACCATGCCCTGGCCGAGATTACCGGGTTCCCGGCCATTTCGCTCCAGCCGAATGCTGGATCCCAGGGAGAATATTCGGGCCTGCTGGTCATCCGCGCCTACCATCTGGCCAATGGCGACGATCACCGGACGATCTGCCTGATTCCCAGTTC
>CAYZLP010000782.1:0-3053 GCA_964478635.1 uncultured Caldilineaceae bacterium | reverse complement strand
CGCCGGCGTCATCACCGAGATTATCGAGTAAGTCTGGCCAAGGCTAAGGCCGGGGTGGAGGAAGCAACTCCTCCGCCCCGGCCTTAGCCTCAGCCTTTCAACACAGGCGTGTAGCTCAACTGGTAGAGCAGCGGTCTCCAAAACCGCAGGTTGTGGGTTCAAGTCCTGCCACGCCTGCCTGAATGACCACCGGTAATTGAACCGGTGGTCATTTTGAGCCTAAAGACAGCAGCAGAGGGAGCCGAATTACGGCACTTACCTCAATAGCCAAAGGATGCATCATGAGTCCTGCAACCCAGCCGAAATCCAAGTCGGGCAACGCGTTTACTCGCTATATCCGCGAAACGCGTGCAGAGATTGCCAAGGTCACCTGGCCGACCCGGGAGGAATTGATTCGCCTCACGTGGATTGTCTCTCTGGTGACAGTGATTTCGGCCATTGTCCTGTTTGGCATTGACACGTTGTTCAGCACAATGATCGGCGCACTCTTGCGTCTCGGCTAATCGGCCGCAGGGAAACGGACGAACTGCATCCGCAACCCGGCGTCAGGTAACCGCTGAGCCGTGTCCCTCCCGACAAGGCGGACTTGGCTCGTCTAGAGGGCGCTTGACGGGAGATAATTGCCCCTGGTTGGCGGTGAGATGGTCGATGAAGCGGCCGATGAGTGCAAGAGGAGGCAAGAGTGAGCGACGAACTGTCAAACAATGGTCCGGAATTGACCGAAGAAGAACTGGCGGCACTGGACGCCGAAATCGCAGCCCAGCTTGATGCGGAAGAGAGCGGCGAGGTTCAAGCCGAGTGGTTTGTGGTACACAGCTACTCGGGGATGGAAAACAAGGTCAAACGCAATATCGAGCACCGCGCCGAATCTATGGGCATGACGGACCGGATTCTGGAAGTCGTGGTGCCGACCGAAACCGAAATTGAAATCCGCAACGGCGTGCGGCGTGAAGTGGAACGCCGCGTCTTCCCCGGCTACATTCTGGTCCATATGGTCATGGATGAAGATAGCTGGTACGTCGTGCGCAATTCACCCGGGGTGACTGGGTTCGTGGGCTTGGGCAACAAGCCGACGCCGCTAAAGGAAGAAGAAGTCAACAAAATCATGAAGCGGATCGAGTCGGATGAACCCCGGCTCAAAGTCAGCTTTCAGATCGGCGAACATGTGCGCATCATGAGCGGACCTTTCGCCGAATTTAGCGGCGTTGTGGATGAAATCTATCCGGACAAAGGCAAAGCCAAAGTGTTGGTTAGTTTCTTCAACCGGGAAACTCCGGTTGAAGTTGATTTTCTACAGTTGGAACGAGACGCATAGCTGGGTATTTGGGAGCTTGCCGGCGGTCGCCAGCCGCCTAACCCCAAGCGATCACCAAGCCCAGAAGGAGCACAATCATGGCAAAGAAACTGAAAAGCATTGTCAAACTGCAGATTCCCGCCGGTAAGGCCAATCCCGCCCCGCCGGTCGGTACGGCGCTTGGCCCCCATGGCGTCAACATCATGGGCTTCTGCAAGGAGTACAACGCCCGCACCCAGCAACAGATGGGGCAGATTATTCCCGTGGAGATTTCGATCTTCACCGACGGTTCGTTTACCTTCATCACCAAGACGCCGCCTGCCGCAGACCTGATCCGCAAGGCCGCCAAGATCGACAAGGGCAGTTCCGAACCGAACAAAGACAAAGTCGGCAAGCTGACCCAAGCCCAGGTGCGGGAGATCGCGGAAATCAAGCTCAAGGACCTGACCGGCGTCAGCGTTGAGAGCGCCATGAAAATGGTGGAGGGCACGGCCCGCAGCATGGGCGTCACCATTATTGACTAAGAATCCGTCCGAAAATTCTCTGTGACGAACACTCTGGCTGGAGAAGAGTCGAGACTCACAACCAAATTTTCGGATAGGCTCTAGGCAGCCTTCCGCTGTAAGCCGGTCGAAAAGATTACCAAGACCGATTCAGTGGCGCTGCCATTGATTTCGTAGATTCAAACAGATATTGTGTGGGAGGGATTCGTCCCGCCAGAACCACGGAGGAACCTAATGCCAAAGCACAGCAAACGCTATAACGAAGCCAATAGCAAGGTCGACCCCGCCAAGCAGTATGAGCCGGATGAAGCCATGGCCCTGGTCAAGGAGACCGCCAACGCCAAGTTCGACGAGACGGTCGAAGTACACCTGCGCATGGGCGTGGATCCCCGCCATGCGGACCAGCAAATCCGCGGCGTGGTGACTTTGCCCAACGGGACCGGTCGCGAGGTGCGCATTCTCGTGTTCGCGGGACCGGACGGTCAGTCCTTCGCCGAAGAAGCCGGCGCCGACTTTGTGGGTGGCGACGATCTGGCCGACAAGGTCCAGAAGGGGTGGACCGATTTTGACATCGTCCTGGCCACGCCGGACATGATGCGCGTCGTCGGTAAGCTGGGGCGCGTGCTCGGCCCCCGAGGTCTGATGCCCAGCCCCAAAACCGGCACGATCGTGCCGGCCGAAGACCTGCCGCGCGTCATCAATGAAGCGCGCCTGGGACGTATCGAATTCCGGGTTGACAAAACATCCAACATTCACGTTCCCATCGGCAAAGCCAGCTTTGAGACAGACGCCCTCCTGGAAAACATGGGGGCCTTCATGGAAGCCATTATGGCAGCCAAACCGGCAAGCCTCAAGAATATTTACGTGCGCAAAGTCACCCTTACCAGCACCATGGGACCGGGTATCAAGGTCGACACCAACAGCGCAACGTCCATGACGTCGAATTAACGACACCTGTCCAAGCGGCATCACGGCCCAGGCGAAGCCAGTCTGTTTTGCCTGGGCCGTGATGTTTCATAACCGCAAAAATTTGTCCTATGCCGGAGAAAGCACTATAATTTCTGCTTGGCAACAATCAATGACCTTGTCCATTGTACTGAAGACAGTAGGCGCTTTGCTTAATCGTCCGGCATGACCGGCAGCCTACCGAGGTAAAGCGGGCAGTGCTTAGCAGCAGCCGTGCGATGGCGCTGTGAGCGCAGTGCGTATTCCTCACGTCTTCCCAATGTCTGGCGAAGACGTTTTTTTGTGCCTTG
>CAYZLP010000781.1:0-3058 GCA_964478635.1 uncultured Caldilineaceae bacterium | reverse complement strand
TATTATCAGGGCCACAACAAAACCTATCTGGCCGAGATTACGCTGGGCGCCGCAACCGACACCTACGACGCCCTGGGCACGGTCACCGGGACGGCCCCGGTACCCGATTTGACTCCGCAAGTGATTGAGCATGGACTGGCTCAATTCAGGGGCGAGATCGACCAAAAACCGCCTGTGTTTTCGGCCCTCAAACAGGGCGGCGAAAGCCTGCACCGCAAAGCGCGACGGGGCGAGACGGTGGAAATCGAAGCCCGGCAGATTACCGTTCATGACCTGACTTTGGTAGACTGGAAAGAGCCGGATCGCATCCGCGTGCGGGTCTGCGCTTCGGCCGGAACCTACGTGCGCAGCCTGGCCCATGATCTGGGCGAAGTGCTGGGCACCGTGGCCCATCTGAGTGCGCTCCGCCGGGAAGCGGCCGGTGCCATTACGCTGGATGATGCCCACACGTTGGCGGAACTTTCTGCCGACGGGGAATACCTGGCAGATCATCTGCGACCGCCGGGCTGGAAGTTATCGATGCCTGCACGGATGTTGGATGAGGAGACCATTCGCCTGCTGGGCTTTGGCCAGCGGATCCGCCTAACACAAGAAGGCGCAGCGGCTGGGGCAGGCGATCTCGTACAGGGCATCAATGAAGCGGGCGTCTTTGTGGGCATTCTACGTTGTCTGGGCGCGGAGGCTGACGCGACAGCGCTGTGGAAGGCTGAAAAATGGTTTGCGCTCCCTTGACGAGCGCACCAATGGCAATCGTCTATGCAGATCTTTGAAGATATCCGGGACGTCCACTTGCCCGGGCCAACCTTCCTCACAATCGGCAACTTTGATGGGCTCCACAGGGGTCATCAGGCGCTTCTGGCCCACATGCAGAAGCTGGCCGCCCGCTACAACCCGCCGGCACGAACCGGCCTGATCACCTTCTTTCCCCATCCTTTGGCCGTACTTCGGCCCGATACGCCCCTGCAGCTGCTGACAACGCCCGAAGAACGGCTGCGCCTTGCGGCCGAGCAAGGCATCGATATCGGCATCGTTCAGCCCTTCGGCCAAGCGATCGCGGCCCTCACGGCCCGGGAGTTCATGGAGCTGCTCTCCTTGCGCATGGGATTGGCCGGCCTGGTCGTTGGCCCCGATTTTGCCCTGGGGCGCAACCGTGCCGGCGACCTCGCCACGCTCACGGCCCTGGGCGAAGAGTTGGGTTACACGCTCCACGTCATCGATCCCATCGACCTAAACGGCAAAGGCGTGCGCAGCAGCGTCATTCGACGCGATCTCCTGGAGGGAGATGTCAGCGACGCAGCCGCCCTGCTGGGAAGGGCCTACCACGCCACCGGCGTTGTCGTGGAGGGGGACAAGCGGGGGCGCACCATCGGCATCCCGACTGCGAACATTCGGACCCGGGTCGATAAGCTCCTACCGGCCGATGGCGTCTATGCGACGCTCGCCCATATCTTGCCGGACGAGCAGAGCACGGATCCGGGAACATGGCGGACGTACTTCAGCGTTAGCAACCTGGGCGTCCGACCCACTGTCGACGGCAGCCAGCGCTGGCTGGAAGCGCACCTGCTCGACTTTCCCCGTGATGACGACGCCGCCGATCTCTACGGCAGGACTCTGCGCGTCGAGTTTCTCAAGCGTCTGCGGGGAGAGCAGCGCTTCAACGGACTGGATGAGTTGCTGGACCAAATCCAGCGCGACATTGCGACCGCACGGCAGTTTTTTGCTGAAGCCGGCTAAACCAAGGTCAGCACGGGAACTTGAGCCCTGTAGGTTATCGCGATCAGCGTGACTTCTCCCAACTACCTGGCACGCCCGGCTGACAGTCCGGACCTACAAGCTTTCTGCTCTGTTCCCTCTAGATCAGGGGGCAAGCAAGCCAGTTCGGCGGTCGTACAAACTGCAACAACGGTGCACTCATGAAACGTTTTGGATTTTCGCTCTTTTTTTCTCTGGCGATCGTGCTTTTTGTAACAAGCTGCGCGGCGCCGACCGCAACGCCGCCGCCCCTCGCGTTCGAGGATCCCAATATCCTGGGCATCGAGCGCGCAGACAAACGCAGTCTAGTGACCATTGAAGACGCCGTAGCCTGTCTGGTTTCCAAACGCCCCGTCTATGGCGTGATTGCCGAAAACACCAACGTCCGTCCCGCAACCGAAGTTGGGACGTGCCGCGTCGGCCGCATTCCACAAGGTACGGTCGTGCGCATCGATGGACTTTACGCCGCGGGTGAAGAGACGCCCCTGGCCGATGTCAGTGGCGTGGGCGACACGCTTACAGCAGGGGCCATCGGCTATGCGGAAGACGTGCAGCCGATCTTCGAGCGAACGTGCAACTCCTGTCATAGCGGAATCGTGCAGACCAAGGGGCTTCAAGTAACGGCCTACGAACCGCTCCTGGCCGGTAGCGAGAATGGGCCGGTGGTGGTCCCGGGCGAGCCCGATGAGTCGCTGCTCTGGGACCAGATCGAATCGGGCAAGATGCCCATGGTCGGCGAACTCTCCGACCTGGACAAGGAGACCGTGCGGCTCTGGATCGCCGCCGGAGCGCCGGAGCGCCGGAGCGAACTGCCCACGCGCGAGAATCTCTGGGTCTCGATCGACGCCGGGGATGTCGAAACCGTCAGCAATGCCTGTGCGCCCGATACTGTCGAAAACCCGGGCAACTTCATCAATGCCGAACTGGTGCTGCCCATTAGCTGTGGTGCCCAGCCGGCGCCCGAGGCCGTGGCGGCTCTGGCCGATGGTTTCACGCCGACCGTGGTCGGTGGGGAAACCTTGCCGGCGGCCGCCGGTGAAGAAGTCTCCGTCGCCGCTGCGCCGGCAGGACCGGCCTATGCGGGCGGCGCCAGCGCGGCAGCAGCGGGGATTCAGGCCGGCGCCCTCAACATTGCGCCGCCCAGCGACGCGGACGGGTGGCTTGATGCCCGGGGCGGCTTCTGCGTAGAGCGACGTCTGCCCAATAACGAACGCAGCATCACGGCCATTGCCTTTGCCCCAGACGGTCGCATGTTTCTGGCGCTCGACTCCCCGCCCACGGGCGAAGTCGATCCGCTTGTCCTGTA
>CAYZLP010000780.1:0-3064 GCA_964478635.1 uncultured Caldilineaceae bacterium | reverse complement strand
CATTGAAAGCTCCCTGTTTCCGGATCGCTCGATACCTCGAGCAGGGCCATGATGTGAGCGATCGCCGGCGGTTCGGCATCGGACGCGAAAAAGCGCTTCAGCATCCCGCGATGCGAAGCAGTCACCAGGATCGGCTCCGCTGCACCCGCGATGGCCAGCGATTCGACAGCGACGACACCATCTCCCAGGGTCGGGGTCGACTCCAGCAGTGCCCCGCCGATGACCCGAATCGGTATGTTTTCCGGCCAGGGGCGTGCGTTCAACTGTTCGAGGAACCCGCTACCCGGCACCAGGTCGATCTTGGCGGCACCGGTGCCATCGCGAAGCCCGCCGAGCAGTGAGAAGCCCGATTTCCGCCCCACCGCCCACTGATCCCGCAGTTCCAGCCAGACCCGCAATCGTGCCAGGTCGGAGCCCCGATTCGGGGTGCCAACAAGAATGGCGCCACGAACCGAAGCGCCGGCCACCCCCGGCGGCAACGCAACCGGGTGCCGCCACCGCGATACGAAATCACGAATGACCAGCCCGCCCATGCTGTGGCCAATCAGAACCATACGCCGACTCGCTGGAAGGCTCGACCAGGAAGAGGCGAGCAGGTCCGCGCTACTGTCGATCCCCTGATCATTCGGGTAGCGAAACTCCCAGGTGTCGAAGCCGGTCTCAGCGAGGGCAGGCAGCAGATCGTCCCAGATCCCGCCCGGCTCGTCCAGTCCGTGAACGAGCACGACGCCGGGTCGATGCCCTGGAGCGACGACGACGACGCGCCGGCTGATCCCATAGCCGTTTCCGGACGGCTGCATTGCCAAGGGAAATTGCGTTTCCAGCAGATCCTGCAACTGGCTGCGCAGGTGTCGCTCCTGCTGCGGGTGGCGTTCGGCCCACATGCTCCAGAGCCCGACGGCGATCGCCAGCAGGACCAGCGCCGCGGCGGCACCCAGTCTAAATCGACGAGTGCGCTCTATCATCCGGCTGCTCGGATTGGCTGGGAGAGTTCATCGACGACACGGGTTTTTCTCTGGATGTGGCAGCGGCTGATTCTACACAACCCCGGCCGTCCGGGGCATGTCTTTTCCGACGCATATGACGGCAGACGGATCCTTGTAGAGGCCTGGCGCAAAGGTTGCGGCCGAGTGCCGCACCCCACGCAAGACACGAGACCGCCGCTCGACATACCATTTTCCTTCAAAGAACTCCGAAACGCATTTTCAGCCGTGTGTTAATAGTGTAATGTCTTTTACAATCAATGGTGGGCAAGACCAGTTTAGAGCCTGTGGGAAGCGCATCAGTGCGCCCAGTGAATGCCATGCGATATAGTAATCCCGCCAGGCCGTCGCAGCGCACGTGCAGGCTGGTGGCAGCCGCTTTTGTTGCCATGAGCCTTGCGGGCGCGAGTCCAGGCTTTGCTGCCGGGATCGAGCTGGCCCGCGTCGAGCAGCTGGTGCGCGAAGGCAAGTATCAGCAGGCATATGACCTGATGATCCCCTTCGAAGCGCAGAATCGCGGTGACGCTTCATTCAACAGGCTGCTGGGTGAATCTGCGCTGGGTAGCGATCGCGCCGATATGGCGGTGGAATTCTTCAGGCGCAGCCTCGATGCCTCCTACTCGATCGACGCTCATCTGGGGCTGGGCCGCGCCTACCTTGCCATGGGCAACTACGCGCGCGCCAAGTTCGAGTTCGAGGCGGTGCTTCGCTTCGACCATCTGCCCGTCTATCTGCACCAGCAGGTCGAGATCTATGCCAGGGCCGCGGAGAACTATGCCCGCGGCGACCGCCTTCTTACCTACGCCTATGCAATTACCGGGCTGGGAAACTACAGCGTAAATGCCACCGATGGCACCAATGAGTTTGGCGGCAGCGATACCGACGACAACTTCTTCAACCTGCGTGGCGGTGGCGGGTTAACCTTCCAACTCGACGAAAACTACCTGCTCGACCTCAGCCTGGACTATCGTTACCGGAACTATGACAACGAAGACCGCAGGGACGACAAGGACCTGCGCTGGAACGGCGCACTCAATCGTTCCATAGGCGAGCATAATCTGTTAGTCGGCCTGAGAGGGCGCAACAGTTATCGCGGGAACGGTGACTACCGCGATGATTACGGCATCTACACTGACTGGCGTTATACCTTTTCCCCGGACGACCAGTTCAATATCGGCTTCGAGTTCCGGCGCCGCGACTATCCCAATGGGCCCCTGCGGGAGAGAAGCCGCAATATTGCGGAATTGACGGTGGGTTGGAGTCATGCGCTGCAGGGCGGCAGGGCCTCCCTCAGTCTTTTGGCCAGTGGCGGGCGCGAATTTGCGACGGATGATCGGCCCGATGGCGATTCCAATTTCTTCGGTGTGTCGCCATCATTGAGTTTCACGCTCACCGAAACGCTTGCTGGTTTTGTGTTTGCATGGTGGCAGAACCAGCGTTATAACATCGAGCGCCATAATGTGGATGCCGCCGACAATATTCTTGGCATCAGTGAGCGTAACGACGACCTCTATGAAGTCGGCGGTGGTTTGAGCTGGCAGTTTGCGAACTCCTGGTCGCTCAACCCTGAGATTCTATACATTCGCGACGACAGCAATATTCTGGCGGAGGACTACAGCTCGACCGAAGCCTGGATAACCTTGCGCAAGGACTTCTGAACCGGTTTCATTGGAGACGTCGCCACGTCAGGCAACATCGATGGCATTCTGACCCGCATCCCGGCTCTGTGCCACCACGATCTGCATGCGGGACCGCAAGATACCGCTGGCGCCGACAAGCAACCTCATCCCCGGTGAACTACGGAACAAGGTATCCGCCAGACGGGTCACCGACAGGCCAAGGAGGATGGCATGAAGTACCTATCACGCTGATACGAAAAATGCACTGGACAGCCTTCGTGTAGTTGCGGGACACTGCGTGGTCGTGTGGCCAGGCAGTGCGGGCACACCGCGGTTCGATTTCACGCGGCGGCACCACCAGCTGATCAGTGACATTGGAGACAAATATGAAAAACACAAGCACACGTAACGACTCACTTTCCCTGCCCGGGATTCTCCTGGGCCTTGCGATGCTGCTGGCGC
>CAYZLP010000779.1:0-3071 GCA_964478635.1 uncultured Caldilineaceae bacterium | reverse complement strand
GAATCTACAACTGCAAGGCATTCATCACTTGACGGCCGTCACGGCCCATGCCCGGGAGAACCACGATTTCTACACCCGCACGCTCGGGATGCGGCTGGTGAAAAAGACGGTCAACCAGGACGATGTGCGGGCCTACCATCTCTTCTACGCCGATGGTCTGGCCACGCCCGGCAGCGATCTGACCTTTTTCGACTGGGCGACCGTGCCCGGCGAGCAGCGGGGCAGCCACAGCATCACCCGCACCGGGCTGCGTGTGGATGATCCGGCCGCGCTGGCATGGTGGACGCAGCGCCTGGACGCATCCGGCGTCACCCGCGGCGAAGTCGAGGAGCGGGATGGCCACGCGGTCCTCGACTTCGAAGACTTCGAGGGCCAGCGTCTCACCCTGATCGCCGATCCCGGCGGGCCGGTTGGCCATCCGTGGGCCGATAGCCCGGTCCCGGCCGAGCGCCAGATTCGGGGCCTGGGCCCGATTACCATGACCGTGACGCGTCTGAACCCGACCGACATTATCCTGACCCAGGTTCTGCAGATGCGGGCCGAACGGACCTACCCGGATCCGGCTGCGCCCGAACACACGGTCCACGTCTTTGCCATGGGCCCCGGTGGTCCCGCGGCGGAACTCCACGTTGCCGTTCGCCCCGATCTGCCCGTTGCGCGGCCCGGCGCCGGCGGCGTTCATCACGTTGCCTTCCGGGTGCCCAACGAAGAGCAATATGACGCTTGGGCCGCCTACCTGGGTGAGCTGGGCATTCCCAATAGCGGCAAGGTCGATCGCTACTACTTCCGTTCCCTCTATTTTCGCGAGCCCAACGGCATCCTCTTCGAACTGGCCACCGACGGTCCGGGCTTCGACGTGGATGAGCCCATGGAGGAACTGGGCGAGCGCCTCGCCCTGCCGCCTTTTCTCGAACCCCGCCGCGCCGCTATCGAAGCCAATCTCAAACCGCTCTAGGATGGATCGCAGATTTTCCGGATTAGGCGAATTCACGCGGATTTTTCTGAAAAGAATCCGCAACTATCTGCCCAATCCGAAAAATCCACGGTCGATTTCTCCCCGCGGATCGGATTGCAAAATTGTTGGAAAGCGTTACAATGACCCCAGGTTGATCCGCATTGGGTTTCACATAGTAGATTCAGCGAGGCGCCATGAATACCCCGCAGATGCTCACCAACCTTCGCCGCCACCTGTTCGTGACGGCCGGTATGTTAATTCTGCTCTTGGGTTTTGCTGGGCAGGCGGCGGCCGAAGAACTGGAACCGGGGAGCGGCACGATCGTCCAACCGCCCCAGCTCCGATTGGTCGCAGTTGCCGGCGGCTTGGAAAGGCCGGTCTTTCTTACCCATGCCGGCGACGGCAGCGGCCGGCTCTTTGTCGTGGAGCGGGCCGGACGCATCCGGATTGTAGAGGACGGTAACCTGCTCCCAACGCCCTTCTTGGATATTAGCGATAAGGTGTCCCTTGAGGGCGAGTGCGGCCTGCTGAGCATGGCCTTTGCGCCCGACTACGCCGAGAGCGGCGCGTTCTACATCTACTATAGCTATGATGTGGCTGAACTGGGTGACCTGATCGGCCCCGATGTACCGGGCGAACCCAGCGGCGGCTGTGATTCCGTAATTGCCCGCATCACCGTCTCCGCGAATCCGGATGTCGCCGACCCGGCCAGCGAGGAGGCAGTGCTGGTCGTCAATCAGACCGAGAACAACCATAACGGCGGGCAGCTCAACTTTGGACCGGACGGCTATCTGTACATTGGGCTCGGTGACGGCGGCGGTGGCGGCGATCCGTTCGACTTGGCGCGGAACCCGGCCAGCTTGCTGGGCAAGCTGTTGCGTATCGATGTGACCGGACAGGCGACCTATGCCGTGCCGGCTGACAATCCCTTTGTTGGCGTGGAAGGCTACCGCCCGGAGATTTGGGCGTTGGGCCTGCGCAATCCCTGGCGTCACTCCTTCGATCGGGAGACGGGCGACTTGTATATCGGCGACGTCGGGCAGGGCGCAGTCGAAGAGATCAACTTCCAGCCGGCCGCAAATGGCGGCGGCCAGGATTACGGTTGGAGTGAAATGGAGGGGGATCAGTGCTTTCCGGATGGCGCGGCTTGTGACCAAACAGGATTGACGCTGCCCGTTTTTGCGTACAGGCACGTGCAAAACAGCGGCAGTTGCGGCGGTTCCGTTACGGGCGGCTATGTCTATCGAAGCAATGTCGCATCGTCCCTGAATGGGGTTTACCTGTTTGGTGATTTTTGCCAGCGGCAGATTTGGGGCCTATATTCGCCGTCTGCTGGATCGGTCAGGTCAGCCGGCGCCGCTCAAGCATGGAGTGGCCGCGTGTTGCTTGAGACGGGTTTCAACATTATGAGTTTTGGCGAGGACGAAGCAGGTAACTTGTATGTGGCCGGGCTGGACAACATGATCTATCGCATTGTTCCACTCGATCACGTGTATCTGCCCAACGTGCGGCGTCAATAGGGGGCGTCGCCTGGTGAAACGAGCCGTGCAGGTATGATCCGTATCCTCTACCGCCATCCAAGCGGGACCGTGCTGACCAGTCTGACCGATGGTGAAATCAAACGTGCGCTCTCCGAACGGCGCAGCGCACTGTGGGTGGATATGCAGGCGCCAACCGAGGAAGAGTTCCAGCGCGTCCTGACCGATATCTTTGCCTTTCATCCCTTGGCGGTGGAAGACGTGGTCAGCGACGTGCACGTGCCCAAGTTGGATGATTATGGCAGCTATCTCTTTCTCGTTTTGCATACCCTGGGCCTGGGCGACGAGCGGATGGATGTCCATACCTACGAGATGGATATTTTCTTGGGTACAAACTACCTCGTGACGATTCACGATGAGACGCGGCAGACCATCGACCGCTTGTGGATGCCCGACTATCACAAGACCGGTGGCTTGGCCCGAGGACCGGCTTATGTGCTCTACGATATCCTGGATCAGCAGGTCGACGGCTATGTACCTCTTCTGGAAGAGCTTGACGAACGGCTGGAAAGTCTAGGAGACTACATCTTCGAGACGGATGGAAGAGAGGGACGGCGGGAAGCGCTGAACGATCTGCT
>CAYZLP010000778.1:0-3083 GCA_964478635.1 uncultured Caldilineaceae bacterium | reverse complement strand
GTTTTGTCGCCCAGGGGGCCGCCCCACCAGTCTTCGGCCGTGTTCCAGCCAGAGACCAGCCACGGTGTGATGCTGAAATAGTAGTCGGGCAAAGCTTCACCGCTGGAGAGGACGCCCGTGCGGAACCATTCGAAGACCTCGCGATGATAGAGTGCATGGAGCGGTTGCACGACCCGGGGATAGCGCCGATCGTCGTCCACGCCGAACTGCCAGCCGCCCTCACCGCCCACAATCGGGATCACCAGTCCCAATCGCGCGTGCATCCAATAAGCAAAGGCCGATCCCATCATGACGGAGACCGGATCCTGCACGATGTCGATGCCCGGGTGCGTCGTTTGGGATAGCTCGTCGTACGGATAGCTGGGCGGGTGGTTGACGCCGTAGTTGTGGACCACAAAAACCGCCCGCTCCCAGATGTCGCGGCGGTTGATGGAGTCCACGGCGTCGATGGTTGCGTCAAGCTCGCTCTTGCCCATGACCTGGAGGCCGGGATAGCCGCCGGCGTCGGCGATGGCCGCTGCGTGCCGGGCCCAGCGGGATGCAAAGACCCGGCGATAGTCGTCCGGCCGTTCATCGTCCCACTCGCGCGAATCGGCGGGCTCGTTGTAGATCTGGACATAGGGCGGCGCGCCGGCCGCCTCCATAGCCCGGACGTAGGGCAGCGGATCGAAGAAGTCATCGATCTGTTTGCCGATCCGCACCACGGGCATGATCCCGGCCTCCCAACAGGCCCGGGAGGCGCGCTCGGTCTGGCGCTCGTCCAATGCATAGATAAGGGTCCAGGTTGCATCGATATACTTGAGCCGCTCCACCGCGCGGGCGATGCTCTCTTCGCGCAGGTCCAGATCGAAGTGGAGTCCCCGCCCGTTATCCCGGGGCGGCCGGGGATAGCGTTGGAGCATGGCGATATTTTCGGGCGACAGCGCAACCAGCTGCGGTCGGGTTACCGTTGCGGGCGCGGGTATTTCGCCCTCCACGTCAATGGTCAGGCGCAGGGTCTGGCCTGCTTCGCCTTCCCGCACCACGTGCAGCAAGTAGGTCGTGGTGACGATGGGCGTCACCTCTTCCATCCCCGTCTTGGGCACGCCTCGCCAGTTGAGGTAGACGTCGTCGGCGCCCTGGGTCGTCCATTGCAGGGTGGTCGATTCGCCAAATTTGATTGCGCTGCGGGCGGCAGTGAAGGTATGGGCGGCCATCGGGCGTTTACTCCTTGGTCCATTTGGGTGCGCGCAAAGACGGTGCTGAGTTATGTCTTCTTCCCTATTGAACACGATTTTGGCGATTGGCGCCAGCGCGCCGCAAAGATTTCCAGCAGTTCTAATTTTGAACCAAACCGCCCGCGGATTGAGCAGATTACGACAAGTCCGCCGTATCCGATGTGTTCTGCGGTCTAATGGCGGCAAATTTTGAATTGCCTCAAAGAATTCAGCTTGCCGTGCGCAAACGAGAATTGCGCCATAACATCCAGTTAACCTCCCTGCGCTACAATGAAACCTCCAATTACAGATGCAGGCGTGGGGTCAGGAGAAACACGATGGCAAACATCACGACAGATCAAGTCTGGGCGGAAATCGAGAAATATCTGTTTGGCGTGTTGGGCATGGTTACGGCGCAAAACGAGGCGCGCACGGTGGGCATCGTCTACGTCGTCCGCGATCGCGTGCTCTATATCGGCTCGAAAAGAGAGACATGGAAAGTGAAGCACATTGCCGCCAATCCCCATGTCTCCATGACGGTGACGATTCCCAAGTCGGTCCCCCTCATGCCGTGGGTGAAGGTGCCGGCCGCCACCATTACCTTTGCCGGCACGGCCCGCGTGCTAAGCGCTGAAGAAGCCGGTCCCGAGGTCATGGGCCTACTCTTCCGGGGCATGGCCGATGCTGAGGACATCCGTAAAAACACGGCCATCATCGCGGTGGAGCCTGAAGGCGACTTCGTCACCTATGGCGTGGGCGTGTCGTTGATGGAGATGCGGGACACGACCAAAGCCCGCGGGCGCGCGCCCGTTGCGTAGGCGCGGGTCGAAGTCGAATATGACCCGAGGCAAGGGGGCTTTGACAAGCTCAGCCGGCGGGAATGAACTCAGCTGGGGGTGAAACTGTAGCCTGAGCCCAATCGATATTGAAACCGTAGCCTGAGCCTGCCTTTGCCGAGCTTGACGAAGTGTCGAAGGCGGATCCTTACCAACCGCTCCGAATTACCGAATTCCACTTTACGGAGGAGACTCATGCCCATCTTGGAACGCTTTTCCCTGGCCAATCAAACCGCCCTCGTCACCGGCGGCGGGCGGGGTATCGGCGCTGCCCTGGCCCACGCGCTCGCCGAAGCCGGTGCCCATGTGGCCCTGGCCGATCGCGACGTCACAACGGCGCAAGCCACGGCCGATGCATTACAGGCACTCGGTGTGCGCACGTTGGCCATCCAGGTCGACGTGACGGCAGCCGATCAGGTGCGGGCCATGGTCGAGACGGTGATGGCAGCCTGGGGCCGGCTGGATGTGGCCGTCAACAGCGCCGGCATCGCCAACATCTACCCGGCCGAGGAACTGACCGAGGAAGCCTGGGACGCCGTCGTCGATATCGACCTCAAGGGCATCTTCCTCTCTACGCGTGAGGAGGGCCGGGTCATGCTGGCCCAGGAGTCCGGCTCCATCATCAACATTGCTTCCATGTCGGGGCAAATTGTCAATCGTCCGCAGCTCCATGCGCACTACAACGCCGCCAAGGCCGGGGTCATCCAGTTTTCCCGCTCTTGCGCGGCGGAATGGGCCCCGCGCGGCGTGCGTGTCAATACCCTCAGCCCCGGCCACACCCGGACGCCCATGACCGCCGAGGCCGAGCCCGTCATGGGACCGACATGGCTTTCCAACACGCCTATGGGAAGATTGGGGACGCCTGAAGATTTACAGGGTGCGACGCTCTTTCTGGCCTCGGCCGCATCGGCCTACGTGACCGGCCACGATCTGGTTGTAGACGGCGGCTACACCCTCTGGTAGTCCGGAAAACCGCTGCGTCAGGCGGATCGCGCCGCCTGGCGCCAGACCGCGCGCAGCGCGTCGCGCAGCGTGACGTACGTCGCATAGC
>CAYZLP010000777.1:0-3084 GCA_964478635.1 uncultured Caldilineaceae bacterium | reverse complement strand
GGGCCGGCATGTGCATGAAGGTGCTAAGGCTGCCGTCGTCGGGATAGTTGCCGCAGAAGTGCATGCGCCAGCAGAGATTGGGGTGACCTTGCTCGCACATCTCGCAACGGCCGCATGGCTGGGCGGGATCGACCGCCACCCGGGTCCCCGGCAGCAGGGGCTGATGGTTGCCATCCTCGGCGCCTTCGCCCACGGCCACCACGACCGCGGCAAACTCGTGGCCCAGCACCATGGGTTGCTCCACCACCGTGTCCCCGATGCGAGCGTCCAGGTAAGAGTGAAGATCGCTGCCGCAGATGCCCACCGACGTGATGCGCAACAGGGCTTCTCCCGGACCCGGCGGACCGGGCACGGGCACTTCGTCGACCCGCAGATCCTGGGGACCGTGGATACGCGCGGCCAGCATCGTGCCGCGCAAGCCATCGGTTGAATAGCGGGTAATTGCTTCCACGCGGCTTGTCATGTTCGAATTCCTTCCCTTGTCCTCGCGATAGCCCTCATCCCATTTCTCATTACCTGCAACGGTACCAGTTTTCCGGTCGGAACGCAATATCTCAGGGCAGATCGAATTTGTCGAAATCTTGGCCAGATATCCCCTTCACCCCCGTCCAGTAAGCACGCCCTCATGCGAACGGATCCGTACAGCAATTCGCAATTTACCGCCAATAGACCGCGGAACAAACCGGATACGGCGGATTCAAACGGATTTTTCGCAGAAAATCAGCTGAGATTCGTCGCAATCCGCAAAATCCGCGGTCGATTTAGTTCAAACTGACAATCCCTGGGGTCCGTATGCAAAGCTTGTCTACTACCACGGTTGACGCTATGATTACAGGCTGATTGTACGACTTACCAGCGGAGAGGACGCATTCCATGACGCGTACACGCGTTGTGATCACGGGCCTGGGCGCACTGACGCCTATCGGCAACGATGTGCCGAGCTTCTGGACCAATCTGGTTGCCGGCCAATCCGGCGCCGGACCGATCACCTGTTTCGATGCCGCGGCCTTCAAAACGCAGATCGCATGCGAGCTCAAGGATTTTGACGCCGGCGCCTACTTGGAACGACGCGAGCTGCGGCGCATCGACCCCTTCTGCCATTATGCGCTGGCCGCCGCCGATGAAGCCGTACGCGATGCCGGGCTCGACTTCTTCGCCGACGCGACGGCGCTGGACAGAAACCGCACGGGCGTCATCTGGGCCACGGGGCTGGCCGGCATTCAGACCATCGAGGAGCAGGTGACCAAGTACGCTACAAGTGACGGGCCGCCCCGCTTCAGCGCCTTCTACATTCCCCGGCTCCTGCCCGACACCAGCTCGGGCCTACTGGCCATGCGCTACGGCATTCATGGCGTTAACTACAACACGGCATCGGCCTGCGCCTCGACCAATACGGCCATTATCAGCGCCCTGGACGCTATTCGCCTGGGCAAGGCCGATGTGATCATCACCGGCGGCTCCGAGGCGTCCATTACGCCCACGATCCTGGGCGGCTTCAGCGCGCTGACCGCCCTTTCGACCCGGAACGACGACCCCGCCCGCGCTTCCCGACCCTTCGACATCGACCGGGACGGCTTCGTCATCGGCGAGGGGGCGGGCGCCCTGATCCTAGAAGCGTATGACCACGCCAGAGCGCGGGGCGCGCGGATCTACGCCGAGGTGCTGGGCGGCGGCATGTCGGCCGATGCCTACCACGCCACCGCGACCCATCCCGAAGGCGCCGGCGCGTATCTGAGCATGACCGCGGCCCTTCAGGACGCGGACCTGCCACCGGAGGTCATCGATTATGTCAATGCACACGCCACGTCAACGCCCGGCGGCGACATGAGCGAACTGCTGGCCTTGGCGCGCTTGCTCGGCGATCGTCTGCCGGCGGTCAGCATCAGCGCCACCAAATCCATGACCGGTCACCTGCTGGGCGCGGCGGGCGCCGTGGAATCGATCGCCTGCGTCCGGGCCATCACCGACGGCGTCATCCCGCCGACCATCAACCTGGACGCCATCGACCCCGCCGCGCCTGCGGGCGTCAACCTCACCCCCAACGTCAAAATCGAGCGCCCCGTCCACGTCGCCATGAACAACTCGTTCGGTTTTGGCGGCCATAATGCGACGGTGGTGTTTGGCGCAGTGGGAGATTGAGAGATTGAGGGCCAAACCATGACCAACAACCCTTCACCCACATTTGACCTATCCGGCAAGGTCGCCATCGTCACCGGGGCGTCCCGGGGGATTGGCGAGGCCATTGCCCGGGCCTATGCGGCGGCCGGCGCGGCCGTGGTCCTGGCCAGCCGCAACCAGGCGGCATTGGACGGCGTCGCCGCGCAGATTCGAGACGCGGGCGGCGAAGCCCTGGCCCTGGCCGCGCACACGGGTGAGCAGGCCGCGGTCCATGGACTGGTCGAGCAGGCTGTGGCCGCCTATGGCGGCGTGGACATCCTCGTCAATAATGCCGCGACCAATCCCCACTTCGGTCCCATCCTCACCGCCGAGGAAAGCCAATGGGACAAGATCTATGATGTGAACGTCAAGGGCTATTTCCGCACGGTCAAGGCGTGCGCGCCCCACATGGAGGCCCGGCAGGGCGGCAAGGTGATCAACATCGCGTCCGTGGCCGGGCTCGATCCCATGGCCGGCATGGGCGTCTACAGCGTCAGCAAGGCCGCCGTCCTCATGCTCACCCGGGTGCTGGCCACCGAACTGGCCGGGGCCAACATTCAGGTCAACGCCATTGCCCCGGGCTTCATCAAGACGAAATTTAGCGAGGCCATCTGGTCGAACGAACGGCTCAACCGCGCCGTCCTGGCCATGACGCCCCAGCGCCGCATGGCCGGCCCCGAAGAGCTGACCGGCATCGCCCTCTACCTGGCCGCGCCGGCGTCGGATTTTACCACCGGCGCCACTTTCACCATCGACGGCGGGCTGACGGCCGGCATGGCCGCGGCGTCCGCCCCGGGTTTTGAACATTGAGAAATAAACCGAGCAATGCCGTAGAATCGGTTTCTTGATGATTGAAGAAATGTTCCGGTAGTCGTAGGTGCGGTTTCCAACCGCACGGGCTCCATGTACCTCTGGTCTTTCTCGAAG
>CAYZLP010000776.1:0-3087 GCA_964478635.1 uncultured Caldilineaceae bacterium | reverse complement strand
GCCCCTTTTGCGTTTTTGGGCTTGTCGTGTAACAGTCCCTAATCGACGGCCGACGCGCCGTTGTCCGATGGAGACACCTCATCGGGCGCTCCGGCCTCTTCCGCCAGCCCTGCCACGTCTACCATGGCCGGCTCACCTGCATCCCCTGCTTCCGCCGGGGTTGCGTCACTCGACTCTTCGGACACCTGCTGATCAACGCGCACAATGGCCAGGGAGGCGACTGAGTCGCTGTCGCGAATGTCCATGATGCGCACGCCCTGGCTGGCCCGCCCCTGCTGGGAGATGCGATCGGCGGCCGTCCGCAGGATGATGCCGTTGGTGGAGATAAGCGTCACTTCATCCCCTGGCTCCACCACGCGCGCCGCCACGATGGCGCCGGTACGCTCCGGCAGAAGCGTCATCGCCTTCACACCCTGTCCATAGCGACCCTGAGTGCGATACTCGCTCAATGGCGTGCGTTTGCCGTACCCACGCTCGGTAATCAGGAACAGCTGGCCGTCAGGGGTGACAACATCGGCCCCGGCCAGCCGGTCCCAGGTATCAATACGCATGGCGTTGACGCCGGTCGCCGTGCGCCCCATCGGCCGGACGTCCTCTTCGCTGAAGCGGATGCCCTTGCCCTGCTCGCTGACGAGGACGATATCCTCGCCGCCCCGGGTCATCTTCACCCAACCCAAACTGTCTCCTTCCTCGAGGTTGATGGCGATCAAACCACTGGGCCGGACGTTGGCAAACACATTGACTTCGACCCGCTTCACCTTTCCCTGGCGGGTAATCATGATCAGGTATTCGGCGTCTTCGAAATCTGCGACGGGCAGGGCGGCCGTAATCTTCTCTTCTGGCGACAACGGCAGGATGTTCATAAGCGAGACACCCTTTGCCGTCCGATCCAGCTCCGGGATTTCATACGCCTTGATGGCGTACACCTTGCCCCAGTCGCTGAAGAAGAGGATGGTATTGTGGGTACCCGCCACGAAGAGATGTTCCAGCTCGTCCGCCTCGCGAGTGGACATGCCGATCAGCCCCTTGCCCCCTCGCGCCTGACGCCGGTAGGCGGAGACAGGCGTGCGCTTGATGTAGCCGCGCCGGGTGATGGCGACGAAGACGTTCTCATCCTTGATGAGGTCTTCCATGTTGAAGTCGCCGGCTTCGGGCATGATCTGCGTCCGCCGTTCGTCACCGTAATCCTTCTTGAGTGATGCCAGGTCCTCGCGAATGAGGCCGAGGATCAGCTTCTTGTCTTCCAGCAGACTGCGCAGGTAGGTGATGTGGATGGTGATCTCGTCGTACTCGTCCTGGATGCGCTGACGTTCCAGAGCGGCCAGACGGCGCAGCTGGAGATCGAGAATGGCAATCGCCTGCGCCTCGCTCAGGCCGAAGAGGCGAATGAGATCTTCGCGGGCGTCGTCGGCCGAATCTGCGGCGCGGATCGTCTCGATCACTGCGTCGATATCGCCCAAGGCAATAAGATAGCCGGCCAAGATGTGCTGCCGCTTTTCCGCCTTGTCCAGCTCGAACTCAGTGCGCCGGGTGATGACGTCGACGCGATGGTCGATGTGGATCTGCAGCGCCCGCTTGAGCGACAGCAGACGCGGCTGCTGGTCCACAAGGGCCAGTAGCTGGACGCCGAAGGTCGATTGCAGGGCGGTGTGCTTGTACAGCTGGTTGAGCACCTTGCGCGGCTGGGTACCCCGCTTCAGCTCGACCACAATGGAGATGCCGTTGCGGTCAGACGAGTCGCGCAGGTCGGAGATCTCGTTGATGACGCCCTTGCGCACCAGTTCGGCAATGCGTTCAATGAGCAGCGACTTATTGACCATGAACGGCAGCTCTTTGATGTTGATCTGCATCCGGTCGCCGGCCGCGTTGGGAATCGGCTCGATCTCGGCCACGCCGCGCATCAGCACCCGGCCTCGGCCGGTGGCGTAGGCGTTGCGGATTCCTTCGGTGCCCATGATCATGCCCGCCGTGGGGAAGTCCGGCCCCTGGACAAACTCCATCAGCTCATCGAGCGTGACGTCGTCGACATCGTCCTGCCGGTCGACCAGGTAGACCAGCGCGTCGCACAGTTCGCTCAGGTTGTGGGGCGGGATGTTGGTGGCCATGCCGACGGCAATACCCGATGTGCCGTTCAGCAGCAAATTGGGCAACCGCGCCGGTAGCACGTCCGGCTGGGTCAGGGTCTCATCGAAGTTGGGGACGAACTCGACCGTATTTTTGTCAATGTCCTGCAGCAACTCCATGGCGATGGACGCGAGACGGGCTTCGGTGTAGCGCATGGCCGCCGCGCTGTCGCCGTCGATGCTGCCAAAGTTACCCTGGCCATCGACCAGCATGTAGCGCATGGAGAATTCCTGGGCCATACGGACCATCGCGTCATAGACGGCCGAATCACCGTGCGGGTGATACTTGCCCAGCACTTCGCCGACGATGCGCGCGCTCTTGCGGTGCGGCGTACCCGGCCGGATGCCCATGTCGTACATGGCGTACAGGATGCGCCGGTGGACAGGCTTCAACCCGTCGCGGGCGTCGGGTAGTGCCCGCGCCACAATGACGCTCATCGCGTAGTCCAGATAGGAGCTACGCATCTCCTGATTGATATCTATGTTCGAAACAGTCCCAATATCCACATGAACCTCCGCCTGCGATATGCGCCCCGATTGTGCAACCCCCGGCGGGTCGCACTCACGCTCCTGTAGACCGGTTTAGCGATCGTTATGCGCCGTGTGAAATGTCCCTTTTTGAGGCGATTTACGAGGACAATCGCGTCCCATATTATACCCCAATAGCCCAACTTTAACGAATCGGGCAGCGTCCGAGGAGCGCTCCGGGGCACCCGGAAAACGGTCGTCCGGACCACTCCTGCCGGGGCCCCGACATTCCGAGCCCCATCCCGCCACGACCGGCTGAATACAGCCGAGGAATGCCGGTTTTTCATGTGTTTCGGCGCCTTTTTGGGCCTGTTTCCACGCTTGCTGCGAATGAATGCTCTTTGTTATGACATAGAGAGGCACATGAGTGCCAGATGGGCAGCTTGACATGACTTCTCTAATTCTTATAATGAAACGGGTTTAGCCAGATACTTCG
>CAYZLP010000775.1:0-3091 GCA_964478635.1 uncultured Caldilineaceae bacterium | reverse complement strand
GCGCACGTCGTAGACGCACTTCAAGGCAATGGGCTTCAGCGCCGGGCCGCTCAGACCGCCGCTGCGGTTGGCCAGGATGGGCTGGCCGCTCTCCACATCGATGACCATGCCGGGCATGGTGTTGATGACGCAGAGCGCGTCCGCGCCGGCGGCTACGACGGCCTGGGCAATGCGCCCGATGCTCGGTACGTTGGGGGCCAGCTTGACGATGATGGGAATGCCGCTGCCGGCAAGGGCCTCTGCGACGAAGCCGGTTACTTCGGCCGCCCCGTCGGGACTGGCGGCATAGGGCTCCCCAAACTCGCTGTGGACGTTGGGGCAGGAAATGTTTACCTCCACAAAATCCGGCGCGGCCTTCCCCACGATGGCGGCCACCGCGCCGAATTCTTCCGGCGGGCCGGCAAAAATGCTGGCAATGAGCGGAACGCCCAGCGGCGCCAACTCGGCCTTGGCCCTGGCCAGCAGCGCCACCTCCGCAGCCGCGCCCGGGTTGGCCAAGCCGATGGCATTGATCAGCCCGCCGCCCCAATCGAGACAGCTCGGATTCACGTGGCCGGCTCGGGGCGCGGGCCCGCAGCTCTTGGCTGTCACCGCGCCAAAGCCGCCGGCGGCCGCCCGCGTCAGCAAACTGACCGTCGTCCCCCAGATCCCGCTGGCCAGCACCAGCGGCGTGGGGAAAGTGCGGTTGAGGAAGTGGATGGATGTGTTCATGGCGATCTCAAAAACGCTACTACCTCTTCTCGCTTCGCCTTGCTGAGCTTGCCGGCAGCAACGAGGCTATCGAGCATGTCGGTGAGCTTGAAGACGCTGTGAGCCGTGATGCCGGCGGCGGCCAGGTTCTCCACGCCGCCCTGCTCCCGATCGATGAGGACGATGACATCTTCGACGACGAGCCCCGCGTCCCGGAGGCGCTCGGCCGTCTTGACGGTGCTGCCCCCGCTGGTGATGAGATCCTCAATGATGACGATTCGCTCGCCCGGTTCCCAAGCACCTTCGATATCTTTGCCCAGCCCGTAGGCCTTGCTCTCCTTGCGCGGGTAGATCAGCGGCGCATCGGCGGCCAGCGCCACGGCGGTGCCGATGGGCAGCGCGGCATAGGGTACGCCCGCAATCCGGTCATGCGGAATTTCCTGCAATATGTCCGCATAGGCCTCGGCCGCCTGGGCCAGCAAGGTCGGCCGGCTCACCAACAGGCGCAAGTCAACATAAATCGGCGACTGGGCGCCACTGGCCAGGGTGAAATCGCCGAATTTGACGGCGCCGAGATCGGCGAGATGGAGAACAAGCGACTGGAGATTGGGAGATTGGGAACTTGGGAGCTTGACGACATTTTTCTCCGCTCTCTCATTCTCCTGATCTCCCGCTCTGCCAATCTTCATTCGTAACTCTTCAATCTCTCCCCGCACCTTCTCTGCAGCAGCCCCGTGATCCTCCGCCAGACTCACACCCCGGCTGACGTTGATGATCAGGCCGTTGCCGTCGGTGCGCAGGCCGGCCCGGAGCGTGCCTGCCAGATCGCCGCCCTGGGCACCGATGCCGGGGACGAGAAACCAGGCGTTCGGGGCAGCCGCCCGGACCGCGGCCATGGCCGCGGGATAGGTCGCACCGACGACCAGGCCCACGTTGGGTGACCAGTGGGTGGCGGTTCGCGCCACGTGGACGTAGAGGGGCTGGTTGGGCTCCCGATCCAGGCTGCGCCAGTCGGTGATTTCCAGCTTCTGGAACTCTTCGGCACTTGGATTGCTGGTATGGCAGAGGACGAAGAGACCCTTGTCGGCGTACGCGGCAAAGGGATCGATGCTGTCCCGGCCCAGGTAAGGACTGAGCGTGACTGCGTCGACTCCCAGCTCTTCGAAGCAGGCCCGGGCGTAGGCCGCGGCCGTGCTGCCGATGTCGCCCCGCTTGGCATCCAGCAGGACCGGGATGTCGTCCGGGATCAGCGCAAGCGTGTCGCGCAGCAACGCCATCCCGGGTGCGCCAAGCGCTTCGTAGAAGGCGATATTGGGCTTGTAGCAACAAACCAGGTGGGCCGTTTCTTCGATGATGGCCCGGTTCCAGGCCAGGATGCCGGCCATCAGATCCTTGCCCTGTTGGTAGCGTGCCGGCAACTGCGCCGGATTCGGATCCAGGCCCAGGCAGAGCAGGGAGCGATTCTTTTCACTGGTACTGGACAACTTTTCGAAGAAGTTCATGGGAACTCCTCTAGACGTGGTGTGTGCTTGGTTGGGTTTCAGGCGTGAAGACGAGTTCCAGGCGCCAACGATCTCCGCCACCCGTAGCCGCCCAGACGCCGGCCGGCGGCAGAGGGTTGTGGCGGTCGAATTGGCGGCGATACCGGCCGAGGTCTGCGTCGCTCATGCCCAGCTTGGCCAGCATGACGGCGACGGGACCGCCGTGGGTGACCAGAGCAATCGGTCCCTCCTGGACAGCCTGATGCCGGATGGCCTCCCAGAAGGTAGCGAAGCGGGCCGCCACTTCGCCTTCTTCCTCACCGCGTCGCCATTCGGCGATGCTCTCTTCGACCGTAACGGGTACACCGGCAATTTCTCCGGCAATGTCGGCGGTGCGCAAGGTCCGCTCCAGAGGGCTGGCGTAGATGGCGGCAATGCCCTGCCCGCGCAGGAAGCTGCCCAAGGCCTCGGCTTCGCTTTCTCCCTGGGCCGTCAGGGGCGGTCCCGGCGGAATGTCATAGCGAATGTCAGTGCGAGACCAGTCGGGGGTGGCGTGACGGGCGAGATAAATGGTTGCGGTCATGACTGTCTTTCGGGTGGAGCTGGACCGGTCAGGGCAAAAAAATTCGTGTGCTTGGATCGCTTCGCCAGCACACCAGGCTACCCCATGTCACCCAGGACGATCCGCTTACCGTTGCTACCTTCCGGTCCTGGCGGAGTTTACGGTGTCCTGCCGCACAGGACCCAGTGCCTGACGAAGCGATCCAAACACACGAATTTGGCAAAATATGGCCCGGCTCTATGCGCTCACACATGCCGGGCGTAAAAGGCGGAGAGGGAGGGATTTGAACCCTCGAGGGCTTGCACCCTACGAGCTTTCCAGGCCCGCGCACTCGGCCAGACTATGCGACCTCTCCGTA
>CAYZLP010000774.1:0-3092 GCA_964478635.1 uncultured Caldilineaceae bacterium | reverse complement strand
ACGACAAATGGATACTATGGTCAATAACGAAAATTCTGCCTTGCTTGGTCCTTGTGGCCGGGTTGGATTGCGCAAACGTGCGATCCAACTGCTCCCAATGATTATCCTCACATTCGCCCTGTTTCTTTTCGTGGCCGGTACTGCTTCTGCCCAGACCGGTGGCGAGTCGAATGCCGGCCTCAGGTCTTCCTCCGCGCTGCTCCTGATTAGCCACCAAGCGGCCCCTGATCCCGAAGGACTGAGGGTCGAACTGGACCGTCTACCCTACCCGGTCGTACGTAGTTGGCCGGAGTTTGGGGTCACGGCCGTTCGTGTCGACGCGCCCGCAGCCGTGGATCTGGATAACCGCCTGCAGCGAGCGACCCTTGCGCTGTCGAAGTTAGATGGTGTGGAGCAGGTCGGCGCCGATCTGGCCGTCTATGCCGCCCATGCGGTCGGCCTGGAGCACACAGGGGGCCGGGCCATTGCGCCGGCGCCGATCTTCCAGAGTGATGACAACGAGGACGGGGCGCCAAACGATCCACTGGCCGTGGAGCAGTGGTCCTTGGCAACGGTGGGCGTACTGAGCGGCTGGCAGGTAAGCCGGGGCAACGATAGCGTGGCCATTGCCCTGATCGACAGCGGGTACGACCTCACACACGAAGACCTGGCAGCCGGTTCGCTGTGGACGAACGCCGCCGAGGCCGCTGGACAACCCCTTGTGGACGATGATGAAAATGGATTGGTCGATGATGTCCACGGCTGGGACTGGATCGACCAGGACAATGCAATGAACGATCCCTTTGGCCATGGTTCCCACGTGGGCGGTATTATCGGGGCCACGACCAACAATCGCGCCGGCGTGGCCGGGTTGGGCGGTAACCTGCGCATCATGCCCCTGAGAATTCTCGATGAAACCGGAAGCGGCCAACTCAGTGACCTTCTGAGTGCCCTCGCCTATGCCCGCAGTCAGAATGTCAAGATCGTTAACCTCAGCCTAGTCTTGCGCACCCATTCGCCCGCCCTGGCCCAGGCGCTGGAAATCCTTGCTGGTGAAGGCATTTTGGTGATTGCGGCAACCGGCAACCAGAACGATGGGGTTCTCTGGCCGGCTGCCTATCCCGACACACTGGCCGTGGCTGCGACCGATCGTACCGATATGCGGGCCGGATTCTCCAATTTCGGGCCGGAAGTCGACCTTGCCGCCCCCGGCGTGGAAATCATGGCCCCTTTCCGTGACGGCAGCTATGCTTTTCTCGACGGCACCAGCATGGCTGCGCCCCACGTTGCCGCCTTGGCCGGTCTCATCTGGAGCCTGCGTCCCGATCTGGACGCCGCTGACGTTCGGTCGATTCTGCTGTCCACGGCCGCCGATGTGAATGGCGCCGTCTTGCCAGGAAAAGACGAGGAGTTGGGTGCAGGCCGTATCGACTTTGCCGGCGCACTCCAGGCGGCCGGCGCCGATATCGTGATCGAGCCCGTACTCGCGGAAGACCTGGTCCTGGCAGCGGGCAGCCCTGGGGTGCTGGCGCTCAGGGTTATGACGCCGGTCACGGAGACAAGTCATGCCCAACCCATTGACGGGGCCACCGTACGCTATCAGATCCTCGCGGGCCCTGCCGACGGTGCCGCCTCACCGCTCACCGGCGGTGCAGTCGAGACCGACGCGGCCGGTGCAGCCGAAATTGTCTTCAGTGCGCCTGAGGAGCCGGGCGCATACCGTCTTGTCCTGCGCATCGGACTCGCCAGCCGCGACATCCCGTTCGAGGTTGCGGCGCGCGTGAACTCTTTGGCGCTGGAACTGGACACAACGACTCTCCCGGTGGGCGAACAGGCCTATCCGCTCACCATACGCGTCTTTGACGCCCTCGGACAACCGTCGACGGAACCTGTGACCGTCTCATTGCTTACGACCAGGGGCGTTTTCGGCAACGGCGAAAACAACACGTCGCTGCTCGTTGATAGCGGGGTTGCCGTGCTCGACTTCGTGCCCGGCACCGCAGCCGGCGACGCGACGGTAAGCGCGCGTGCGGGTCTGTTCGAGGCCAGGGTAAACATCGCGCTTACGCCCGGGGCGCCGGCTGAGATCGCGTTGGGACCCCTGCCGCCACAGGTTGTCGTACTCGATAGGCCCGTCGTCCTGCCATTGGAATGCTCGGTGGTCGATCGTTTCGGAAATCCGGTAGAGGATGGAACGGCAGTTGAATGGCGCACTGTCGGTGGCGAGTTGGTGAGCAGACTGACCGCAACGGTCGGAGGCCAAGTCCTCAACGCACTGACACTCTCGTCGGGCAGCGTCTCACCCATCGTACTGCGCGTGGCGACGCCGGATGGTGCGGCAGAGTTGGAAGCCCGACTTGAGGTGATCGCCAATCACCAGTGGCTGCCCGTTGTCAAGCGTGAGTGATTGATGGCAGCAGTTTGCGCTTAACCGTCAATAGACCGCGGAACAAACCGGATACGGCAGACTTTTCGTGAGCCTGTCGAACGATCAGACTCATTGCCTGCGTAAAGTTCGCCTGCCTTGCTTGCCTAGCGAGATCGACCGGGCGCCGTCGTCTTTTGCGGAGTGCAAAGCCGTACCGGCCCTTCGCGGCGCATGGGCGCACGGTAGTCGTAACGGCGGCCGGCGGCTTCGAGCATGATCTGATAGCCTGGGGTGATGACCTGGGCATACATCATGCCCGGTTGGGGACATCCCAGACTCGCATCGGGCCATTCCTGTGCAGTCGCCTGGATGACCGAAATCCCATGCTTGGCCTGTTCCGACCCAAAGCCCAGGCGGCTGGCCAGATCTTTTCGGGCCAATGCAAGCAGCGCGTCGCGTGTGGATACCGGCGTTTCTGTCGGCGTCATGGCGGCTTCAGTTCCCGTGTCCTTCGTTCCGATTGCCGTCACTTCGGCAACCGCAGAGGTTTCCGGAATTTGGACCGTACCGGAGGGTAAGGGCTGAGGAGAAACGATATTGGCCCGAACGGTTTCGCCGGCTGGGATCCCGGCTGGCGTCCCGGCGGGGGGTGCGTCGACGAGACTCTGCTGGGCCGGCACGCAGCCACTTAGGGTCGCAGCCATGCCGGCCAAGATCAGCGCGCCGGTCGCGGCTGACTTCGAAA
>CAYZLP010000773.1:0-3099 GCA_964478635.1 uncultured Caldilineaceae bacterium | reverse complement strand
ACCCAGAGCATTGCCCTGGAACTGGCCGAGTTCGGCGTGCGCGTCAACGCCGTCTGTCCCGGCAACCTGCTCGACTCACCCCTGTGGGTTAATTCGCTCTATGCCCAATACGCCGCCCGGCTCGGCATCAGCGAGGCGGAAGTGCGACAACGTTACATCGACCAGGTGCCCATGAAGCGGGGCTGCACCTATGACGACGTAACCAATGCCGTGGTCTTTCTCGCCTCCGATCAGTCGAGCTATATGACCGGTCAGGCCATCAACGTGACGGGCGGGCAGGAAATGCGGTAATCCTGGCTCATGGCTATTTTTGTCGGTTTCGGCTTCGGTGCAATTCAGGCCGGACTTTTTTTATACGAAGCGGCGCGTACGGGGGCATTTGAACGTCTCGTCGTGGCCGAAGTCGTTCCGGCCCGGGTGGCGGCGTTGCGCGAAGCCGGCGGCATCTTCCGTCTCAATATCGCTTATGCCGATCGGGTGGAGCAATTTGCTGTTGGGCCGGTTGAAATCTATGATCCTGCCCAGGAGGGTGATCGCACCGCCCTTATCGACGCCGTGGCCGAAGCCCACGAACTGACCACGGCCATACCCAGCGTGGACTTCTATACCGCCGCAGGGTCGGGCAGCCTTCATCGCGTGCTGGCCGCTGGAATCGCGCAGAAGATCGAGCGGGGCGGACCTCAGGCCGTGCTTTATGCAGCCGAAAATCACAACCATGCGGCCGAGCTGCTGGCCGAGGCGGTGAATGACGCGCTGCCCGTCGCGCTGCGCGCCGATGCCGGGAAATATGTCGCCTTTCTCAATACCGTCATCGGCAAGATGAGCGGCGTAGCCGCTGCGGGTCGGGCGCCCGCTACCGATAGGGCGCCCCTGGCTCCGATCACGCCCGCGTCAACCGACGCCTTTTTGGTCGAAGCGTTCAACCGGATTCTGGTTTCAACGCCTCACCTGCCGGTCTTGCCCGGACGGGCGCCCTATGCCCGAAGTATCCGGGTCTTTGCCGAAAAGCCCGATCTGCTCCCCTTCGAAGAAGCCAAACTGTACGGCCACAACGCGCTCCACGCCGTGGCTGCCTATTTAGGCTGGTACCTGGGACTGGACGACATGTCCCAACTGCGCGTTCGGCCTGCAGCCTTGGCCCTGGCCCGCCAGGGCGCAGTGGACGAGGCGGGGGTTGCCCTCTGTCGCCGGTATGCGGGCATCGACCCCATCTTTACGCCGGCCGGCTTTGGCGACTATGTGGACGAACTCCTGGAGCGCATGGTGAATCCCTATCTGCGCGATGCGATTGCCCGGGTCGCGCGGGACCCGGCGCGCAAATTGGGTTGGCATGACCGGCTGGTGGGGGCCATGCGCCTGGCGTTGGCGGCTGGTCTTGAGCCCCAGGCATTGGCGACCGGCGCCGCGGCCGCCTATGCCTGTCTGCTGGCGGAACGACCGGATCGGGCCAACCTATCCGTTGACCGGGTATTGGACGATCTCTGGCAGGCCGATGCGCCACCGCGCGACGAGGCTGAGCTGGTTAGCGATTGGATTGTGCGGGGACGGCACGCGCTGTCAACGTGGCGGTCTTGATTTTGTTTGTGGTTTCGAACCAATTTCGTTTCGTAAATCCTGCTTGTCGTAGAGCCGATTTTTCTGTACAATCGTTAGGCAACCATTAATGCGTTGGAAAGGAATGCGGCTCCCCTATGACTGAAGAGAATGAAAACCGTGCCGGAAATGAAAGCAGTACGATCTCCAGTGAAGCCAGACGTGAGTTGATCATCCAAACCTTGCGCGAGCAGGACTCGGTGACCGTTGGGGATCTCAGTCAGCGCTTGGGCGTTACCGAAGTCACGACGCGCAAGGATCTTCAACTGCTGGAAGAGCAGGGATATCTGACCCGGGTGCGCGGCGGCGCCGTTATGTCGGGACGCGGCCAGCTTGAGCTGCGCTTTGCCGCCCGCCAGCAGCTTATGCTGGACGAAAAGCGGCGCATTGCCAACCGCGCGGCCCGCCACATTGAACCGGGCAGCACCATCTTTCTTGACGGCAGCAGCACGGTCTTCCAGATGACGCGGCTCCTCCGCGACCAGCAGAATTTGACCGTTATCACCAACGGTCTCTATGCAGCCCTGGAATTAAGTTTTGCGCCCGAGGTGACGACCATCGTCGTCGGCGGCATTCTGCGTCGGCGCACCAGTAGCCTGGTCGATGTTCTGACGCCCAACTTGTTGCGCCGCCTGCATGTGGACATTGCCTTCCTGAGCTGCCGCGGCTTCACCATGCACAACGGCATGATGGAGTCGGATTTGCGTGAGGCTCAGCTCAAGCGCTCCATGGCCCAAGCGGCCCAGCGCACTATCGCTCTGGTCGATCACGGCAAATTCGGCAACGCGTTCACGGCCAGTTCCCTCCTGCCTGAAGAGATAGACCTCATGATTTCCGACACCGGCCTGAGTGCGGGAGAGCAGGCGAAGATTCGGGAGATGGGGATCGAATTAGAACTTGTCTGATAGAAACGTCACTTGAACTTCGTACATTCCCGCCGGTTTTCGCGCTGGAGGAATGTACGAAGTTCAAATAATGTGACAATGAGCTAGAAAGGGTCTATATGGCTGCCACAGCCGATTTTCTTGCTGCGGATCTGGGCGCATCCAACGGGCGCGTCTTGCTGGCCGCATGGGATGGCGACCGCTTCGCCCTGGACGTCATTCACCGTTTTCCCAACGGCCCGGTTTCCGTTTTGGGCCGGGACTACTGGGACGTCTTGCGTCTTTGGACGGAGATTAAGGCCGGACTGGCACAGTATGGGGCCGAAGCTGCGGGCCCGCCGGCCGGGATCGGCATCGACACCTGGGGCGTCGACTACGGCCTGCTCGACCGCGCCGGCAATCTTCTGGGCAATCCCGTTCACTATCGAGACGCTCGCACCAACGACATTATGGATGTGGTCTTTGACATCGTCCCCCGGGCGGAGATTTTTGGCGTGACGGGGCTACAGTTTATCCAGCTCAACACGATCTTTCAGCTCTACAGCATGCGCCATGGCCGCGATCCCCAACTGGACCACGCCGCCCGGTTGCTAATGATGCCGGACCTCCTCAACTATTGGCT
>CAYZLP010000772.1:0-3104 GCA_964478635.1 uncultured Caldilineaceae bacterium | reverse complement strand
GAATGATGAGTTGGAACGTACGGCAGAGTGGGTCCAACAGATCCTCGCCGTGGATTGGCGCGAAAATGAGTAGGATTGAACTTACACCTTCGCCGCTGGATTCTCAAGGTTTGAATTGCTGCCGGACCAAAGGCTGACAACATCGACCGTCGGTTTGGCCGCCACGGCATTTCGTGCGACCCTGTTTGCGTCATAGGACGCGCCTTGGACGCTTCTTGCCGGCAAGAGCGCAGGGCTGGACTGGAAAATTGTATCGGCGTGGAGTAGCAGAATATCTTGATTCGGATCGATCCGGTCGACTGCGGCCAGGTTATTGGGCTCGTTGTCGAACATCGCAACCACTCGATAGCCCAGATTGCGGAACCGACGCATGCCGAAAACCTTGCTCTCTGCCACGCTGCGCTCCCAGCCATTGGCGCACATGGTGAGCAACTGATTTTGAAACGTGACGCCATGCGGCGCGCCCAGCCTGTTCAGTGACCGCAGGGTATCCCAGCGCGAACTTTCGAATCTTCCTGTATTGAGACCAACATGGGTGTTGTGACGACGCTGGAACCAGCGGATCAGTGGCATAACGCCCTCAAACGGCATTGGGGCTTGAGTCATGGTTTCCGATGTCCAGTAGTGCGCATAGTACCATGCCAGAATTTCTTCACTTTGCGCTTTTGAAATGCGGCGTTGGTCCAGCAAAGGCGTAATGGCGTTTTCATGAACGTGGATATCTTCAGGCGTCAAGTCGGTGAAGAAGTCGGCGCCGTGCTCCTGATCGTACCGCCGCAGAACACGATGGACCAAATGGCGCATGTCCAGAATCGTGCCGTCGATATCAAACACGATCAACAATCGCTCGTTCGGATAGAGACGCTGTATTCGATTATAGTGAGCCGCCAGGCGCAGCATCCAATCTTGCATGGAACTTCCCCCTTTTTGCAACGAAGGTTTGTCACTATTCAGCCATTGGCGAGATAGAACGCGGATTGAGCGGATTCCCGCCGATCAATCTGGATGAAAATCCGCATAGATTCGGTAAATCCGCCGAATCAGCGTTCCATCTTGGCCTGGCCGTATAGATACGAAGTTTTATTGAAATGTCGCCTAAATTGCCACAAGCCAGAGCCAGACAAGGCTTGCGCCCAGCGCGATGCCGGCTATCGTCTGGGCCAAGGTGTGACGGTGCAGACGAAGACGCGCCCACGCTACGAGCGGCACGAGGCCGAGGCCCGGCCATGCAATCCAACCAAACAGAATCACCGCCAGGGTTGCCAGACCGGCAATGGCCGTCGTATGGAGACTGATCTTCCAGCGCAGGGTGATCGCCAGAAAAAGGATGCTTTGCAGACTGTTGATTCCTGCAATGTCGGTCAGCAAGGAGGGCGCATTGCCCAGCCACAGCAAGACGAGCGCACCCAGGGCAAGGGCAACGGACAGCAGTAGAGGGCGCACCCGCTCACTACGTTTTTGTAGATGAAAATCGGACAATGTGCCTCGGGCCACGCCCACAGCCACATAGAGCGCCGGCAAGGCGATCGTCAACAAGAGATAGACAATCGCCCATAGCCACCCTTGTGGATGCGCAAGCACGACTGCGCATAAGAGAATCGCAGCAATTCCGGTCAGTGGCGGACTGAGTAGGTGGGAAACCCAGTTGGCAAAGGTAAATGAGAAGGACGACCCGGCTGCCTGCATGCCTGAGCGCGACGAGGTCGGGAACGGCAATGGTGAGGAATCTGTTTCCGTAACCGTCATGTAGCGCAAACACTCCAGAACTTGGGAAATGGCTCACGATATCAGCAGAATACCCGTGACGCATTAACAGGCGGTAGAAGCTCCGTAAACGGTCGGTTAAACGTTGGCAGCAGTTGCGCAGGCCCAGAGAAATTTGGTTTCTGAGTTCAACCTGCGCAATACAATATGAGTTGTTTACACAAATCTCCGGATCGTTAACAAATACGAAACTATTTGTTAGCCTGCACGGGGCAAAATAGGCGGTGATTCTTTACAGCCGGGAGTGCATGATGGGCAAAGCGGATCTGCATATTCATTCAACCTATAGCAACGACGGCACGGCCACGGTGCCCGCCATCCTCGATTACGTCAAGTATCAGACGGATTTGGACGTGATCGCCATTACGGACCACGATGCTATCGGTGGCGCGCTGGAGGCCATGGAATTGGCTCCCCGCTACGGCCTGGAGGTGGTTCCCGGCCTGGAAGTTTCGACGGCGGACGGTCATCTCCTGGCCCTGTTCGTGACGGAGCTTGTGCCGCGCGATATGTCACTGCTCGATACGGTCATCTCCATCGGGGAGATGGGCGGCCTCTGCGTTGCGCCCCATCCCTGTGGACGTTGGCAGGGCTGTCTGAATGAGCGTGCAATCCGTGCCGTTCTGGCTGATCAAGAGGCGCGGGACACCCTTGTGGGCATAGAAAGTTATAATGCCAGCCTGCTTCAACTTCGCGATAACCGGCGCAGTGCTGCATTGGCTGACCGTCTGCAACTGAGCCAGATCGGCAACAGTGACGCGCATTTGCTCTCAATGATTGGCCGCGGCGCGACGCGTTTTCCCGGGGCCAATGCCGAGGCCTTGCGTCTGGCATTGGAACGGAAGTGGACTGAGCCGCTGGCCAGCGGTCGTCCCCGGCACTATATCCCATCCTACCTGATTCAGCGTACATTCCGCCGGTTGGGCTTAACGGCCGGGATAGCGGCTGCTCCTGCAAAATCGAGCTCCCTTCGACGCCTGATTGCCCCTGATCCGAATGCGGTCCGCTAATTTATGACCTTTGACCGCCTGTGACAATCATCTGTCAATCATCGTTTACCAATTTGACGCACCCTTCTAGCCCAACTAAGATAGTTTGGGAGCTGACGCACGCACGCGGCTGCTCTATACATGTTTCGGATATATTGGGTTGCCCGCCCCAATCGGCATGGCCCATAGGCCATTCAAGTGAAACGGATCGCAGATGAGCGACCCCAAAGTCCTGGTCGTCGAAGACGAACCGGCCCTAATCGATACGCTGGAATACAACCTCCGCAAACAGGGGTATGTCGTCAACGTGGCGACGGACGGACGCCAGGCCATCGAACTGGCCCGACAACA
>CAYZLP010000771.1:0-3104 GCA_964478635.1 uncultured Caldilineaceae bacterium | reverse complement strand
GCCGGATCGCCCTGGAACTGGGGCACGATGTCGGCGCTGACGTAGGTGAAGTCGATGTCACCGCTGGTCAGGGCCAGGACGGCCGCGGTTTCATCCGCGAAATAGCGGTTGACCAGCCGATCGAGCGCAGGCGCGCCGTCCCAGTAGGCTTCGTTGGGCACCAGTTCCATGAACTGGTCTTTTTCGTAGCTGCCGAACTGGAAGGGGCCGGTACCGACGGGGCGGCTCCACCACCAGTCGGTCGTATCCAGCTCACTCGGCTCAAAGTCGATGGCGTGCTCGGGCAGGGCATAGAACCAGCGCAGCTCGGCAAACAGGCGGGGCCTGGGCTGGGAGAGCTGAATCTCCAGCGTATTGTCGTCAACGGCCACGACGCCTGCGATCTCATCGGCTTCACCCGCAGCATATTCTTCCAGGCCAACGACGTCGCCCGAGAAGAAGAAGGGCGGGAAGGTGGAGGGTGAATCGGGATGGTGGACAAATTCGGCGGTAAATTTCAGATCCTGTGCGGTGAAGGGTTCGCCGTCGTGCCAGGTGACGCCTTCGCGCAGATTGAAGGTCCACACCGTTGCGTCTTCATTCGGTTCCCAGCCTACGGCCAGGCCGCCTTCGGGGACGAACTCGGTGAAGTCGGCGTTCATCATGACGATGGGCGTGAACATCTTGGAATACCAGTTGTGGCCGGCGCCGCTCATGTAGAGAACGGCCTGGGGTGCGCCGCCGGGGCCGACATCGAAGCCGCCGATGAGGATCTGCTCACCTTCTGCTGCTGCGGGTGCAGCGGCCTCCGCGCCTTCTTCGGCAGGGGCTTCGGTGGCCTCGCCCTCGGCAGCTGGGGCCGGGACCGGTGCAGCCGGCGCGGCACAGGCCGTCAACAGCAGCATTGCGGCGACAATCAGCAAAGACAAGATCCGTTTTGTCATGAGATTCTCCTATCGGTTTGGTTGTAAAAACGTATACGTGAAACGGAGAGCGTGCGGGGTCGGGATGAGCGAATTGGTCGGGAAAGGACCTCCTTTTCGCAGTGTGCGAACGATCTCCGGGCGTGGAGATAGCCGGGCAGGGTTTCGCTGAATTGATTGACAGGAGCGTGTGAAGTTGCTAGAATCGAATCAGACATCAGACGTCTGCTCTCTCGCCAGTGTACTCCATAATTTGCCCGGCGTCAAGCCTTTTTTGATCGGGACGACACCGTTTCCGTTGGTTTTCATCCATTCCGGGGGTACGGTACAATCGCTTGAATATCAACCCCCATGACGGCCCGCCCTGGTGCAGATGTTGGCGCAGGGACCGGGCTGTGTCCGGAGAGAGAGATGGAGATTACGAAGCCGTTACGAGGCCCTGCCCTTAGCGAAGCCATACGCTCCTATATCAAGGAGTACATTCTCAGCAATCACCTGAAGCCTGGTGATCAACTCCCGCCCGAGCCTTACTGGATGGAAGAGTTGGAGGTCGGGCGCAGTTCCGTGCGCGAGGCAATCAAGGCCCTGCAATCTCTCGGAATTGTGGAGATCCGGCGCGGCAACGGCCTCTACGTGCGCCAGACGAATTTTGACCCGATTCTGGAATCCCTCAGCTACAACATGCGTTTCGATCCCCGGATGTTCGCCGAAGTTTTTCAAACCCGGGTCTGGCTGGAGTCGGCCGTCATTGAAGCGGCCGTGGCCCAAATCACCGATGAAGATATTGATGAACTGGACGCGATTCTACACGAATGGGCACAGCGGCTGGAAGTTGGCGAATCGCACGTTGCGTTGGATGAAGAGTTTCATCGCGTGCTCTATCGGGTTTTGAACAACCAGACCCTGATCAAGCTCTTCGAGGTCTTCTGGATGGTCTTCCGCACCCTCGATATTGAGGCCATCCGCGAAACGGATCCGGTTGTGGGCCTGCGTGAACATGTCGAAATTCTGGCCGCCGTTCGCAGCCGTGATGCCGCTCTGGCACGAGAGCGCCTGGTGGACCATTTCAGTCACGTTCAAGGGCGTATCCGGCGGGCCATCGAGCACAACTGACCGTCATCGACCTACTCTGCACCCCGAAGTTCCCCGCCAAAGTAGGGACATTTGTCCCTTGGTGCAAAGGACATTGCCGGATATAGTAGTCAGTGCGATAATGGTCCTATTCTGATCGCTGTCGGTGACGCGCGTCACGGGAACCGCCATAATTCCGGACGAAATCGCCGGCGATCCTGAAGTATCCGCGATCGGCCATTCTTCATCTGATTTTCGATGTGCAACAGTGCGCAACACCTTCTGGAGGAGACAATGCGACGGCTTGTTTCAATTCTGGCAGTGCTGCTGATGGCAGCCCTTGTCGGTACAGCCTGTCAAGCCCAAAGCCAGGTTCCGGGTCCGCCCGGCCCGCCCGGTCCGCCTGGCCCGCAAGGGGATGCCGGCGCGCCGGGGCCTCAAGGCGAAATGGGCCCGCCCGGCCCGCCCGGCGCTGACGGCCTCAACTGGACGCCGGCCGCCTATGTCGGCTCTGACGCCTGTCAAGAGTGCCATGAGGAGCTTCATACCACCTTCATGGAGACCGGCCATCCCCATGCCCTCACCCGTGTCGTCGACGGTGCAGCGCCCGAGTATCCCTTTACAGAGGTGGAGGATCCGCCTGCAGGCTATACCTGGGATGATATTCTGTATGTTGTCGGCGGTTACGGCTGGAAGGCCAACTTTGTCGATCAGGATGGGTTTCTCATCACCGGAACCATGACCGAAACGACCCAGTACAATCTGGAAAATGACACCCTGGATTTGGGCGATGATTGGGTTGCGTTTCACGCCGGCGAGGAGCTCTCCTTCGACTGTGGAAGCTGCCACACGACCGGCTATGTGCCCGAAGGCAACCAGGACGGCCTGTCCGGGCTGGTCGGGTCATGGGCGGAAGAGAGCGTGGGATGTGAGGCCTGCCACGGTCCAGCCAGCAATCACGTCAACGATCCGTACCGCGTTTCCATGAGCATCGACCGGGACTCGGAAGCATGCGCCGATTGTCATGCCCGGGGCGATGAAACGATCGTTGAGGCGGCCGACGGTTTCTTCCTGCATTATCAGCAGTATGATGAACTCTTTGTCTCCAAGAAACGGGTCATGACCTGCGTG
>CAYZLP010000770.1:0-3104 GCA_964478635.1 uncultured Caldilineaceae bacterium | reverse complement strand
TACCTGGCGGAGCTACCGGTCTTCGCCAGCAAGCGAGAAGCACCTCAAGACAAGACCGAGGAGTACGACGAAACCCAATGAAACCGGGTCGGTATTGCCGTATCTCCAAGAGCAGATGAGCGAAGCAGATGTCCGAATATGCGTATGACCTCAACCCTGTGCAGAATATCGTCGCCGATGCCACGGGCGAACCCGGCAGCCGCACCTTCTTTATCCAAGCACGGGCCGGCGAACAACTCGTCAACCTAATCCTGGAAAAGCAGGAAGTGGCCAGCCTTGCGGAAAATGTTCTGCGCCTACTCTACGAGTTGGAGGAGAAATATCCGGAGTTGTCGCCCGTAGACCCAGGCAATGCAGCGCTCGAAGCCGAATATCCGGTGGAAGAGACCTTCCGCATACGCCAACTCATGTTGGGCTACGACAATCAGAATGACCGGATCTGGCTGATTGCCAAAGCACTGGTCATCAAGCCCTCCGGCGCCATCGTTGATCCGGATGAGGAAGATGTGCCGACCGCGCGCCTTGTGGCCACGCGCGAGCAGATGCGGTTGATGAGCGAACACGCCATGGAAGTCATTGCCAAGGGTCGACCCCTTTGTCCGCTTTGTGAGCGTCCTATCGATCGGGGCGGTCACTTCTGCCCTCGGACCGACGGCGAAGCCATGCCGATCGTTTTCTAGCACAGAATGGGTAACCACCACACGGAATCCTCGCCTCCGCCCTCCAAGCGGGAACCGCATCCGGAACCAAATGATGCCGGAGAGACGCTGCGGTTGACGGAAACGCGGGTCCTCCATGCACTAGAGCAGGGCAAAATTGAGGAACGTGGCCTCCTGCCCTATAGCTCCAATCACAGTTTCCTGATCGTCGTAGAGGATGACGACCTGCAACTGCCTGCGGTCTATAAACCGCAGCGGGGCGAGAGTCCTCTCTGGGATTTTGAATGGGGCACGCTCTGCAAGCGGGAGACGGCCGCCTATGTGGTGAGCGACGCCCTGGAGTGGCAACTTGTCCCGCCTACCGTTCTCCGCCACGGCACGCGTGGACTAGGCAGCATTCAGTTCTTTGTCCCCAACGATACCGACGCCCATTATTTCACCGTCCGGGCGGATGCACGTTTTGCGCCGACTTTGCGCAAGCTTGTGATCTTCGACTATATAGTGAATAATGCAGATCGAAAAAGTGGCCACTGTCTGGTCGGTGACGATGGCCAAATGTGGGCGATCGACCACGGAATCTGCTTTCATGCGGAGTACAAGCTGCGGACCGTCGTGTGGGAATTTGGCGGCCAGCCGATCGAAGAAGCGCTGCGCAGCGACATCAAAAAGTTGCATAGCGCACTGAGCGATCCGAACAGCGCTCTGCAGGCGTCGCTAATGCATCTGCTGGAGCGAGACGAATATTTCGCCCTGCAGGCACGTGCCGAGCGACTACTCCTTACAGGCTGTTATCCCAGCCCCGTGCCCAACCGGCGCAACTATCCTTGGCCGCCCATTTGACCGAAACCCGCACCAACGGGATCGTCACCCAAAACAGCCGCGCATTCTCAACACCAAAGGAACATTGCCTGTGAAGGCTGTCGTCATGGCCGGGGGAGAAGGGTCACGCCTTCGTCCCCTCACGATTGGTCGCCCCAAACCCATGGTGCCGATTGTCAACCAATCGGTCATCAGCCATATTCTCGATCTCCTGGCCAGCCACGGGATCACCGAAGTTGTGGTTACCTTGCGCTATATGGCGTCTGCCATTCAGGATTTCCTCGACACGGGCGGTCACAAAGGCATGAAGATCAGCTATTCGGTCGAGGAAGTGCCATTGGGCACGGCCGGCAGCGTCAAGCATGCCGCCGAACAGCTGGGGGACGAACCCTTCCTCGTGATCAGCGGGGATGCGCTAACCGATTTCGATCTCTCGGCCATTTGGGCTGCCCATGAAGCCTCCCGGGCGGATGCAACGCTTGCCCTGGCTCGAGTTACGACCCCGCTTGACTACGGCGTCATCGTGATGGACGAGGAAGGTTGGGTCACCCAGTTTCTGGAAAAGCCGACGTGGGGCGAGGTCATCTCCGACACGGTCAACACGGGCATCTACGTGCTCAATCCCGATGTATTGGATCTGGTGCCGGACGGCGTGCTCTTCGATTTTTCTCAGGATCTCTTCCCCAAGTTGCTGCGCCGCGGCAAGCAGATTGCCGGGTATGTAGCCGACGGCTACTGGTGTGACGTGGGCAACATGGAAGAATATATGCGCGCCAATGCGGACCTGCTGTTGGGGCGCGTCAATCTGCCTGACCCTATTGGCGAACACATCGGTGGCGGTATTTTTGTGGGTCGCGATGTTGAAATTTCGCCCAGCGCCCAGCTTTTTGGCCCGGTCTACCTGGGCAATGAAGTCAAAGTCAAGGGCGATGTCATCGTTCACGGCCCGGCCGTCATCCGCGACTATACGGTGCTCGACAATTACTGCCGGGTAGAACGCAGCATCCTCTGGCGCAATAACTATGTGGGTGAGTCCAGTGAACTGCGGGGCGCGATCATCAGTCGTCAGTGTAGTCTGAAGTCTAAGGTCTACTGCTTTGAGGGCTCCGTCATCGGTGACAGTTGTGTACTGGGCGAAGGCTGCATAATTCACGCCAATGTCAAGCTCTGGCCGCGCAAGGAGATCGACGCGGGCGCGGTCGTCAAAGAGAGCATCATCTGGGGGAATCAAGGACGCCGCGCGCTCTTCTCACGCTTTGGCGTGTCGGGCGTTGTCAACATCGACATTACGTCAGAATTCGCCGCAAAACTGGGCGCAGCCCTGGGCGCTACATTACCCAAAGGCAGCTTCGTGGCCTTCAATCGCGACATCCACCGGGCGTCGCGCATGATCAAGCGCGCGCTCATCAGCGGCTTGCCCGGTGCGGGGATCAACGTGCTCGACATGGGCACCGTTGCCATTCCCGTCCTGCGCCATTACGTACGCTCACGCCGCGATGTGTCGGCCGGTGTACACGTGCGCCTGAGCCCCTTCGACCAGCGCGTTCTCGACATTCGCTTTATGGATGGGCAGGGCCTCAACCAGAGCGCCGCAACCGAGCGCAACATCGAACGGATCTTCTTCCG
>CAYZLP010000769.1:0-3107 GCA_964478635.1 uncultured Caldilineaceae bacterium | reverse complement strand
TGGATCAGATGGTTGGGGTTCGAATCCCTGTCCCCCAGTCTAAAGCATAACCTGTTGTGGTCCACAGCCGACAAATCGGCCTGTCTGGTGGTTGCCTTCGAGTGAAAAGAGGGAGGCGCCACTGAGATACGTCAATTTGACCAGGCTGTGGATTCTTTTTGGTGCGACAAGCCGTCCCAAGACGAATCCCGACGCACGATTCTCGTGAAGCACGCCCCCCAATCGTTCACCCGAACTGTTGCGCCGAGCCAAACTGCTTTTCAAGCTAAACCGGCGGTTGAAAACGCCACCTCGAAACCGAAAGGGTGATCATGGTTCAGTTTTTTCAGCGGACTTTGCGCGTGTTCTTGTTGGACAAGCGCGTTTTCGAGGCCGTCGGCACCGACAAGAGTGCAACGGTCGACGCCGTGATTATCGTCACAATCGTTGCGCTGGTCAGTGCCATCGCGTCGGCGATTTCGACTTTCCTGTTTGCGACCGGTTTTGGGCTGGTCAACATGGGTCTGGGGGCCAGCGAGTTCTTACTCGGCGACATTGGCTTTCGCTTGCCGACCCTCAACCCGGTGGGCGCCTCCGTCAGTACCTTCTTCGGCACCTATGTTTCATGGGTGCTCTGGTCCCTCACGACCTATCTGGTAGGCGTCTTCCTGCTGAAGGGCGAGACGACCTTCGGTGAGATGTTGCGCATCCTCGGTTTTGCCCAGGCGCCCCTTGCCCTGCGGGGGCTGGCCTTCTTCCCGGGCGTCGGGTGGGTGGTCAGCCTGATCGCCTGGTTCTGGGCCATGGCCGCGGCCTTTGTGGGCATTCGTCAGGGACTCGAGCTGTCGACCGGCAAGACCATCCTGACGATCGTGCTGAGCATGATCGTGATCATTCTCACCAACCGTTTCCTGCTTGCACCCCTAACGAGCGCCATCTTCTAGCCGGCATCCCGGTCAAGTTCCGCTGCAAAGCCCTTCAGGAACGTACGCCCTGCGCCCGATCTTATCCAGGCGCAGGGCTGTTGCCTCTCTTTCAAGTCTCGCTTCCCAACCGGACCCAGAAATTGCGCCTGCAAATCCCAAACTGACCGGATACACCTGTCGTGCGCCGGGTGTATAATTGTAGCTGCAGCACATTGCGCCTACTCCATCGCTCCTCTTGGGTCTGTCGCCCCAGTCCGAATCGACCGCTGTACCTGGGCCGCTACGCATTTGGTCCGCGGTATTGTACGGGGTCGAAACCAGTTCACTTTTCCACGATAGCTGCCAATTTACCGCACCGGCATCCGAGGAGGTATGCCATGAACAAAACATGTCTGATCGTCTTGATCCTTGCGCTGGTCCTTCTCACCGGCGGCTGTACAGTTCAACTGATCGAGCCGCCAGCCGCCGCGCCAGCCGCGATGCCACTCACCGATGGGACGGCGATCGTAGAAGCGGTCGTCACCCATATGAACGCCGGCGAACTGGAGGAAATGCTCGCCTACTACGACGATGACGCCACGGTCTACTTTCTGGGGCTGCCGCCGACGGGCACGGAAGTGTACCGGGGGAAAGATGCCATCCGCGCGATCATGGCCGACAACGTTGCCAACCATTTCTCGGCCGAAGTGGATGTGGCAGAATCGAGCGAGAGCATCGTGACCGGGACCATGACTTCCTGGCACGATTTTACCCGCGAGATCGGGGTGGCGCCGGTAACTGCCTATGTCATCTACGAGCTCGCGAATGGCAAGATCGTGACCGAGGAGTGGGTCGTCGGCGAGCCATCGCTGGCCCAAATCAAGGAAGCGTTTCTTGCTATGGGGCCGCCTGAGGCCGTGCCGGAGACAGCTTCGGGAACCGCAACCGTGGCGCCCCTTACGAGCCTGACCATCACCATTGCCGACGGCGCCTGTAATTATGACGGTCCCATGGTCCTCCAGGCCGGGAATCTCGACGTGACCCTAAACGTCGAAGATCAGGACCAGTCGCTCTATGCGCTGACCCTCTTTACCCTCGATCCCGGCAAAGACATGCTGGATCTCATGGTCGCAACCGTCCAGGATGGCCCGCCGTCTTGGGCCAATACCATCTATCTGCGCGAGGTAGGTCCCGGCGAAAGCGAGACGCGCTCGCTCCGGCTGAGCGAAGGTCCCGTCTATGCAGTCTGCTGGTCCCAACCGCCTGCCCTAGCCATCGGCGGGGTTGGGCCATTCGAGGTTCAGCCCTAAGCTGAGCCGCCAAATTTCATTTTGGTGACTACAGCCGGATCTCTCGCAGATACCCGGCCAGGCCGAAGTCTTGATCCCACTGCCGCGGGTAGCCCAGGGAGACTTCTTCGTAGCGCACGCCGTCGCGCTGCAGGCTGTTGCGGATGTGGAGATGGCCGTAGACGGCGAGCCGGATCGGATAGCGTTCGGGCCAGCTTTCGGTCCGGCGAGTGCCGCACCAGATGGAGAAGCGGGGAATGCGGGGCAGCACGGCCAGGTCGTTGCGTAGGGGAAAATGGTTGATGAGGATGATCGGCTTTTCCGGCGGGACGGCCGCCAGGCGCGTCTCGGTATAGTGGCAGCGCGCTGCGCACCAGGCCGCCCGCGTCGGGAAAGGATCGGGGTAGAGCAGTTCCTCGTCCGCACAGACGACGCCGCTCTGCGCGGCCCAGGCCAGCGCCCGGTGAGCCGGCACGTGATCCGGGCGAAAGGTGTAGTCGTAGAGAACGAAGGTGGGCGCCAGAACTGCCGGCGACCCGGCGCCCGGCCATTCTGCATAAGGATCTTCCGGTGTGAGAACGCCGTAGTGGCGACAGATCTCCACCAGCAGGCGATACTTGGCCTGGCCCCGGGGACCGTCGGCCGCGCCCGGCAAAGTCCACAGATCGTGGTTGCCCGGCGTCCAGATCACCTTCGCAAAGCGCCTGGTCAGGATCTGCAGCGCATAATTCAGGTGTGCTGCGGTCTCGCCCACATCGCCGGCCAGAATGAGCCAATCGTCTTGGTGTTCGGGCAGCGCTTCCAGCGCCTGCCGGTTGACCGCATGACCCAAGTGCAGGTCGCTGATCGCGTATAGTTTCATCTTCACCTAATACTTCCCAATCATCCGCTCCAACGCATCCAACCCCCGCTCGAGTTCGGGCATGGAGGGGCC
>CAYZLP010000768.1:0-3111 GCA_964478635.1 uncultured Caldilineaceae bacterium | reverse complement strand
ATGAGGCCTACATAAGCGGTCAGAACGCCCTGGCGCCCCCTGAGAAGCCGCCCTACCTGGTCCCCGGCATCTCCCCGCCCTGGACGGCTGATTACCCCCAATCATTCCGCGCTGTCCTGCCCGACCTGGCGGGATACACGTATTATCCCGGCGACGCGGATCACGCGCGCGGTTACTTCGTGACGGCCGCCAGACAGCGCTACGATTTCCACGACGATCCCGGCGGGAGGGGGCGGGGGCTGCTCAACGTGACTCGCGATCCCCTCGGCCGTGATACAACCGTCGATTATGACGCGTACGCCTTGCTGCCAACTCTTGTCACGGACCCGGCCGGCCTGACCATACAGGCCACGTACAATTACCGCATCCTCCAGTCCCAACAAATGATCGATCCCAATGAAAACTGGCAGCGCTTTGGCTTCACGCCGCTGGGCCTGGTGGCCTGGCAGGCCGTGATCGACAAGGCCGGCCAGGGCGATACCGAGCAGATGCCTGGTGTCCGCTTCCAATACGACTTTCTCGCATTTGTGAATAGCTTACCTGGGGAGCGGCAGCCTATCTCCGTACGCACCGTCCGACGCGAACACCACGCCAACGAACCTGATGTTTCGCCCCAGGAGAAAGACAACACCATCGAAACGACCGAATACTCCGACGGATTCGGCCGTCTTTTGCAAACGCGGACCCAGGCCGAAGATCTGCGCTTCGGCGATGGTGTCGTTACGGCCGATCAAACCGATTTGCCGGGCACAATGGCCGACGTGGTGGGGGGGAAGCGCGCGCCCGGCGACCCGCCCACCGTCGTCGTCAGCGGCTGGCAGACGTATAACAACAAGGGCAGGGTGGTTGAAAAATATGAGCCTTTCTTCGACCAGGGTTGGACCTTCAACGTCCCGAGTGACGCCCAACTCGGCCAAAAGGCGACACTTTTCTACGATCCCCGCGGCCAGGTCATTCGCACCGTCAATCCCGATGGCGCCGAGCAGCGCGTGATCTACGGCGTGCCTAGGGCTCTGACTGCTCCCGATGATTTCGATCCCACACCCTGGGAAGCGTACACCTACGACGCCAACGATCTGGCGTCCGTGAGTGTTGGTCCCGACGGGAATTCCCTTGCCGAACGCGCGCCATCGAGTCACCACTTTACGCCGGCAAGCATCGAGATTGACGCCCTGGGGCGCACGGTCAAAGCGGTCGAGCGCAACGGTGGCGATCCGTTTCATGACTGGTATACCACCCGTTCCAGTTACGATATTCGCGGCAATCTGCTGACCGTCACCGATCCCCTGGACCGCGTGGCTTTCCGGTATGTTTACGATCTAGGTGACAACCCGCTGCGTATCGACAGCATCGATGCCGGGCTGCGCCATCTGGTCCTTGATGCCACCGGTCAGGAGGTCGAAAGGCGCGATAGCAAAGGCGCGCTGATTCTGCAGGCCTATGACATCCTCAACCGTCCTACCCGCATGTGGGCCCGGGACGATGCCGCCGGCGACGTCACCCTGCGCGAGCGCATCCTGTATGGCGACAGTCCGGACGCCGGCATGACGACAGCCGACGCGCGAGCCAGAAATCTGTTGGGCCAACGCTACCAGCATTACGACGAGGCGGGCCGGCTGGTCTTTGAGGAATATGATTTCAAAGGCAACCTGCTGGAAAAGGTGCGGCAGGCCATCGACGATGCCCAGATCCTCGCCGTCTTCGACGGCGCGCCGGCCAATAACTGGCAGGTGGATGTCTATCGCGTGGAGTGGACGCCGCCGTCCGGCACGACACTGTCCCAGCGCGCCGCTGAACTACTCGATCCGGCCGAGTTCGCCACATCCTTTTCCTACGACGCGCTGAACCGGGTCAAAGCATTGCTGTACCCGCGGGATGTTGACGGGCAGCGAAAGATGCTGCGCCCGCGCTACAACCGCGCCGGGGCGCTGCAGCAGGTTACTCTGGAAAGCGACACCTACGTCGAGCACATCGCTTATAACGCCAGAGGCCAGCGCATCCTGATCGCCTACGGCAATCAGGTGATGACCCGCTATGCCTATGACCCCCTGACATTTCGGCTGCAGCGGCTTCACACGGGAGGGTATGTCATCCCGACCGAGGACACCTACCGTCCCCAAGGAGCAACCCTCCAGGATTTTGCCTACGTCTACGACCTGGCCGGCAACATCACGGGCATGCGCGATAAAGCGCCCGGCTGCGGTCTGCCCGCCCAGCCCGACCAGCTGGACCGCGCCTTCACGTATGACGCCATCTATCGCTTGTTGACCGCCACCGGTCGTGAGCAAGCCGCCCCGCCGCCGGCAGCGCCGTGGTTGGATACGCCGAAGACGCACGACCTCACCGAGGCCCGAGTCTATAGGGAGCAGTACGCGTACGACCGCGCCGGCAACGTGCTCCATATGCAGCACAGTGCCGATAGCGGCAGCTTCACCAGGCATTTCACGCTGGATCCCAATCCTGATCCCGCGCAGACCGCTCCGCTCAACAACCGTCTGCAGGCAGTCACAATCGGCAACGGCCAGAGCACAAACTATGATTACCGCTATGACTTGAACGGCAATCTGGTTGCCGAGACCACCTCGCGCCATTTCGAATGGGATCACGGCGACCGGCTGAAGGCGTTCCGCATCCAGGTCAGCGGAGCCGAACCTTCACTACACGCGCACTACCTGTACGACGCCAGCGGTCAGCGGGTTAAAAAGTGGGTACGCAACCAGCAGGGACAGGTGACCACGACTGTCTTCGTCGACGGCCTCTTCGAACAGCACACGGTCACGACCGCGATCGAAAAGAAGGTGAACAACACCCTTCACGTCATGGACGATCAGAGCCGGATCGCCCTGGTGCGCGTCGGGCCGGCGCTGGATGACAAGGATGCGTCACCGCGGGTCCAATACCACCTCGGCGATCACCTGGGCAGCAGCCACGTCGTGGTTGGGGGTGACGACAGCGCGTCCAAACAATTCATCAACCGCGAGGAATACTTGCCCTACGGCGAGACCAGCTTCGGCAGCTTTGGACGCAAGCGCTATCGCTACAGCGGCAAGGAGCGGGATGAGGAGAGTGGGCTATGTTATTTCGGGGCTCGTTTTTTGGCACCTTGGTTAG
>CAYZLP010000767.1:0-3115 GCA_964478635.1 uncultured Caldilineaceae bacterium | reverse complement strand
CCAAAGCCCTGCGGCCGCTGGCCCTGGTTCTGGCGACAATATTGGCCGGTAGCTGGGCCATTCAGGCTCTGGGTATCAGTGAGCGCGTATCAGGTCTGCTGGCCACTCTTTCGCCTTTCACTGCGTCCATGCTCGGCGAGCAAACGGGTCGGACCATTCTTACTACCGCAGTGATTGCCGTCTTATGGCTGCTCTACCGCGACCGGCGCCTGTTCTTTCTGACCGCTGGCGACCTGCGGGCCACGGCGGCGCCCATTCGCTGGATTGGCCACACAGAGCCGGCCCCCTGGTCCCGGCTGGGACCCATCGCGGGCATCCTGATCAGTTTGGGGACGCTGGCCTTCGTCTGGTTTGCCGGGCGGCCGACCGCCTCGCAGGTGGCGGCTACGCTGCCGCTGCTCCCGGCGGTCCTCGTGGTGGCGGCGCTCAACGCCTTCAACGAAACAATGACCTATCGCGCCTCGCTGCTGGCGACGCTGGAGAAACCGGTAGGCGCGGCCCAGGCGACGCTGATGGCCGCCGTCTGGTTCGGCATCGGCCACTACTACGGCGTGCCGTATGGTGTCGTCGGTGCGGTCATGGCGACTTTCCTGGGCTGGTTCCTGGCTCGCAGCGTGCTGGAGACGCGCGGCATCTTCTGGGCATGGGCCATCCACTTCCTGCAGGACGCGGTGATCTTCTTCTTCCTGGCGATGGGTAGCGTCGTAGCCGGCGGCGCCTGACCGGTAACGGGTCAGATAGCTCGCGCCAGCGCCGGTTGCGAGGCGCCGGATAGATGTTGTAGACTTGGCAGCAAGTACGATCCGGCAGCCACATCCTGTTGCCCATCCCCATGGCAACCTGCGGTTAAGGCAGCAATCGCCCTTTTCGGCAAACCATCAACCGCACATCGCACCTCAATCTGAGCATCGCATCCGTGGCTGGTCGGACCTGCCGTCGTCGACTGCGCTGACCCGGATGCCTCATGCTATGAAGCGCTGCTCTCAAACCAGAAAGCGGGACTGGCGATCTTCACCGCTGGTGATGGCGCTGGCGCTCGGCTGGTTACTGCTGGCAACCATTGTGCCGCTGGCAATCAATCTGTGGGGCCAGCAACCGTTCGAGTTGCCCAAAGCCGCAATCATGCGCACGTTGGTATGGGCGCTGGCCGCACTGACTCTGCTGGCGTGGGCAAGAGGCGGCCGTCCCCGCCCCGGGTCAGACACGGTCGAGTTTGCGGTATCGCTGGCGATCCTTGGCGCAGTTGTGCTGGTTACCACGGTGACGGCCGCCGATTGGCGACTCAGTCTGTGGGGCAGCACCCAGCGAGCGCAAGGCGCGCTGACGCTCGTGTCGTACGCGCTCCTGGCCGGGCTGGCGGCCGTCTGGTTGCGGCGGGCCGGTCGGGCGCGCCTGCTCGTATCGGCCGTAGCGCTGGGCAGCTTGCCGCTGATCGCCATCGCGCTGTTGCAGGCCGCCGGCGTCGACCCGTTCGGCCTGGTGAGCGACGCGCGTTCGTCTGTCTACGCTACACTGGGCCGGGCGAACTTTCTGGGCGCCTATCTGGCGGCGCTGCTGCCACTGACGCTGGCCCTGTTGCTCACGGCGCGACAACCGGCCCACCGCCTGCTGTAGGCCGGCCTGCTGGCGGCCCAGACCGTGACGTTGGGTCTGACACTGGCACGCGGGGCGTGGCTTGCTGCGATGGTGGGGGGCGTTGTCTTTACGTTGCTGTGGTTCGGCAATCGTCTGGGCCGGAACCTGAAGCGCGGCGCCTGGGTCGCCGCGGGACTGCTCGCGCTGGCCGGGCCGGTGACGGTCTTCGTGGCGGGCAGCAGCGGGAGTGGCTCGGCGGCGGCGCGCTTCACCATCTGGCGGGCGGTTCTCGACCTGATCCGGCAGCGGCCGTTGCTGGGCTATGGCGCCGACAATCTGGGTCTTGTTTTCCCAACCGTCTTTCCACCCGAACTGGTCTACTACCAGGGCCGGGCGTTCTTTGTTGACCGGGCACACAATGTGTGGCTCGACTGGCTGGTGACGACCGGCATACCGGGTTTGCTGGCGTTCCTGCTGGTAATGGTCACCTTTCTTTGGGCTGTTGGCCGCGCCTGGCGCAGACCGCTGCCCCGGCGCAAGCGAGCGCTGCTGGCCGGGATCACCGCCGCTGTGGGAGCTCTACTCGTCAACAATCTGGTCAGCTTCGACATCACCGCCACAGCCACCCTCTTCTGGCTCCTGCTGGGCATGGGGGCCGGCCTGGCGGCTCCGCCCGCGCAACGGCCGGCGGAAAGACCGGCGCGCCATTCGCCGGGCCGGTTCTTGCTGGCCGGCCTGCTGGGCGTTCTGTGGATCGCGGCCGTCTGGCAGGTAAACGCCCGGCCCGTTCTGGCCGATATCTCCGCCCGACAGGCCGAGCAATTGGCGCGGCGCGGCGACTGGCACGGAGCGGCTGAAGCGGCCTCAACCGCCGTCACTCGCTGGCCGGTCGAACCGGCCCACCATCTCCGGCTGAGCCAGGCGTATTACCGCCTGGCGCTGGACGATCCGGCGCACGCACCCGAATGGCTGGGCCGCTCCGAAGTCGCGTTGCTGGCGGCCCGCGACCTGCGCCCCGGCGACGCGGCCGTCTGGCAACAAGCCGCCCGCTTCTACGTGTCGGTCGCCCGCCAGTTTGACCAACCCACCGCCGCCCTGGGACACCTGGCCTACCGGCAAGCCCTGGCGCGCGCGCCCAATGACGCGTCCCTGTATCTGGACTGGGGACGCACGTATTTGCAGACCGGGCAACCGGCCGCCGCCCGGTCATTGCTGGCGAAGGCGGCAGCGCTGGACGCCACCGACCACACCGCCGCCGGCTTGCTGGAGGTGGCCAAACGCCGGCTTGACCATCGAGCAACGAGCCGGCAATCGACCGCCGGATTTGTCAGGAAGTGACCGGTTGGATTGAGGCCCCAGGGCCACGTTGACGTCGAAGGAATGGAGCGAAAGGACTGGACCTGAAGGAAGGTGAATGATGACCCCTAGAAATCTCGTGATCGGCGCGGGTGGATTGATCCTTGTGTTGTTGATCGGTGGCGTGGCCGGCATGGCCTGGGCGACCAGGACACCGTCTGCGGCAGCGGCCATAAATCTGGCC
>CAYZLP010000766.1:0-3115 GCA_964478635.1 uncultured Caldilineaceae bacterium | reverse complement strand
TCAGGTGACGAGGGCCGGGATGGCGCCGATGTTCTCGAGTATGAAAGTTGGAGGCTGGGCAAGGCGTTCTGCATCGGCCCGGCTGGCTGCGCCCGTGAGCACGGCCGCGGTCAGCATGCCTGCCTGCTGCCCCATGAGGATGTCGGTTTCCAGTCGGTCGCCCGTCATCAGGCAGCGCTCGGCCGGTAGGCCGAGCCGCTCCAGGGCCACCTGCATGATCAAGGGCGAAGGCTTGCCCGCCAACAAGTCCAATTTGCGCCCGGTGATGTGCTCCAGCGCGGCAATGGTCGCGCCGGCGTCGGGGATGGAGCCGCCGGGCATGGGACAGGCCTTGTCGGCATTGGTGGCGTAGAAACGGGCGCCGTTCAAGAGCGCTTGATAGGCTGTGTTGAGCTTGCGATAGTCCAGCGTGCGGTCAAAGGCCACGATTACGGCGTCGATGCCTTCGGGCTCAATGACTTCTTTTTCATCCTGATCGGCAAATTCTTCTACGACCGTCAGGCCGTGAGAACGGAGTTCTTGCCGGAGATTCTCCTCGCCGATCACGTAGTAGCGCAGTTCCGGGCTCACCTGAGCCAAGTGGTGGCCCAGTACATAGGCCGAGGTGATCACCGCGTCCGGATCGGTCGGAATCCCCAGGCGCGTCAGCTTGGCTGCATAGGCTTCCCGCGGCTCCAGGGGCTTGTTGCTGACAAAGAGAACTTGCTTGCCCCGGCGTCGCAGTTCGGCAATACCATCCACGCTGCCGGGCAAGGCGGCTTCACCTAAATAGACGGTGCCGTCCAAATCGAAGACAAAGCCGTCGATTGCAGAGGCCATACACGCGACCTTTCGATCCTTGTCGTGCGCTTGATATGATGGGCAGTGCGCTAGGGGCAAAGTTTTGCAGTGATTGCATAACTTTGCACGGATCGTATCACGGCGCCCCTCATTTGTCAACCATATTTTTGGAATCTCTCTTGACACCGCTCCCGTTGCGTGCTACGATGCCATCAAGTTTATGCAATTTTTGCAAATTTATGCAGCCCCGCACGCACACCACTTGAGCACCGGCGCCATGAGTCAACGCGAAGAAATGCTTGCCATGGTAGCAAGCCTCTATTACGAACATAACCAAAGCCAGTCTGAGATCGCGGGGCGCATGGGCGTCTCCTCGTCCAAGATTTCCCGCATGCTGAAGGAGGCGCGCGATCGGGGCATTGTCGAGATTCAGGTGCGCATGCCGGTCCCCCGCGATTTCGCACTGGAACAAGACCTGATCAGTCGGTTCGCCCTGCAGGACGCCTATGTATTGAGGGTGGGTGACGAGACGGATGGGGAGAGCCTGCTGCGCAGCACGGGCGGAATTGCGGCCGGCTATCTGCAGCGCATCATCCCGACTCTGGGTGCGAATGCCTCCATCGGCGTGGCCTGGGGCACCAGCGTCCACGCCACGGTCAGTGCGCTGCCCGACAATCTAGGGCAAAAGATCGACGTGGTTCAGCTGGTCGGTGGGGTAGGCGCGGTGATGGCGGGCGGCTCGGATGTGACGCGCATGGTCGCGACCAAGCTGGGCGGGCGCCACTATGATTTGCACGCGCCCATGCTGGTGGAGCGTCCGGAAGTGCGCACAGCCTTCTTGAGCGAACCCGTAGTCCGGGATGCCATCAACCGGGCCAAGGCAGTACAGCTGGCCATTACGGGCATCGGCACCGTCCAGGATGAAGACTCCAGCTTCCTGCGGGCCGGCTTGCTCACCCGCGGCGATCTTTCGGCGCTGCGCAGCAGCGGCGCCGTGGGCGAGATGGTAAGCCGCTTCTACAACCGGGCGGGCCGTTTCGACGGCATCGAGATCAATCAGCGCATCATCGGGATCGAACTCGACGATTTGCGGCGCATTCCCGTGGTGTTGGCCATCGCCCGGGGCTTGTCCAAAGTTGCCGCGATCTTGGGGGCGCTGGAGGCGCGCTATGTAACCGTTTTGGCCACAGACGCCATCACGGCGGAAGCGGTGTTGGCCATGGCGCACGCACCTGTTGAACGTGTCAATTAACCCATTCCGGCCGATTGATTCACGGCAATGTAAGGGGTAGAATGATATAGGTCGAGTGAAAAGGACGCCACGTGGCGCCGCCCGTGCATAACTTACAATGATGCATGGTGAACGGTGACCGCAGTGGCGCATCGGGTGAAGTCTCAGGCGAACCGCAAGTAGATGATACCCTCAAGGCCGGGCTCACCCCATTTCCTGACTCGATCGAGTGTGATAGAACGCGGATGACGCGGATTTGGCGGATAAAACGGATTCTTCACAAAATATCCGCGGAAATCCGCTCAATCCGGCCCAATCCGCGTTCTATCCTTGTTGGATCCAGGCACGCGCCGCCCGATCTGCGGCCAGCATAGACTGGCCGAGTTGGTCGGAGGCGAGGAAGATGTCTTCGTCGGGGATGGCTTCGGTCGTTTCGGTTCGTTCGATCTGCTCCCTAACCGGCTGGCTGACCCCGGCCAGGATGAGCTTGCCCTGATTGCGCTGCAGCTTCTCGGCGTAGCGTTCGAGGACAAGAATGAAGGTGCTGCCGATCTCCTGGCGGCCCCGGAGGCGCAGCACGACCACCGCGCGCTCCGTGCCGGTGGGATCGGGTAAGGCCTGCTCCAACATGGAGGCGCTGGCGAAAAAGACGCTGCCGTAGATCTCCAGGTGATGCACGCGCCGTGAGGTGAGTTGCGCCGGCGCCGGCTGTTCGATCCAGTCGCCGGCGGCATTGGTCGTGATCTGGGTGATCTCGATATCGGTCGAGGCCCGATAGGCGAAGAGCATTAGCGAGAGCGCCACGCCCAGAAAAACCGCGTAGTGGACCGGCATGGCCAGGGTGGCAATGAAGGTCACGATCATGACCAGGCGGGCCGGCCAGCTGATGTCCCACACATCCCGCACTTCTTCAAAATCGATGCTCTGAAAGCCGGCCACCACCAGTAGCGCGGCAATGGCCGGCATGGCAAACTGGGCCACCACGCCGCCGAAAACCAGTACCAACACGATGATAATGATGCCGGAAAAGATATTGGCCCAACGCGAGCGCGCCCCGGCGTTGACGTTCACCGAAGTCTCGGACATGGTGCCGCCGATGGGCAT
>CAYZLP010000765.1:0-3121 GCA_964478635.1 uncultured Caldilineaceae bacterium | reverse complement strand
CCGCGCAACTGCAGGTGGGTGAAACGGCCCGCGCGGTGACCCTGCTCCAGGCGCTGCAGGCTTCCGGTTACCTGGATGAGGCAGATGCCGCATGGGTTGCGGCGCAATTGGCCGGCCATCCTGCGGCAACGTCGGAGACGATCGATCTGAGGGTCTTGGCCCAACGCGCGCTCGGTTATCTCGAACGCCGCGCCCATTCGACGTAGAGACGTTGCAGTGCAACGTCTCTACACGAAACGGCGTGTTCAATATCCACGATGCGTCGGCCACGGACAATGCAACGTCTCTACTTGCACCACGCGATGGTCCGATCGATAATGCGGTCATGCGTTTCGCCCATGCGAGGAAGTTGATCCAAGACCGCGGGCAGGGTAGCCCATGTTTCACCAGCTCATCCCCCGCTTCATCCTAAATGAAATGGAGAACGGCCGCACGGCAGGCGCGTTCGACGGCATTTGCCTCTTCGTCGACATCTCCGGCTTCACGCCCCTGACGCTGAGCCTCATGCGGCACGGCACGGAGGGCGCCGAGGTGCTGGCAGAGGTGCTCGTGCGCGTCTTCGAACCGCTGATCGAGGCGGTCTACGCCCGGAATGGCTTCGTCACGGGTTTTGCAGGCGACGCCTTCACGGCCGTTTTCCCGGCCGACGAAATCGAAACCGCCACCCGGGCGACGGCGGCCGCCTGGGAGATTCGGGAGCGGCTGGTCGAGACCGCGGACGTGGCTACCCGATTCGGCCGCTTTCACTTCTCCGGCAAAGCCTGCGTCGCGGCAGGACCGGTTGCCTGGCGCATCTGGCAGGCCGATCCGGCAATTGCGCACGAACTCGCCCAACAGGCCGTATGCGTGGTCGACGGCGCAGGGATCGCCGCGGCCATGGGGCTGGATGCAGTGGCCGCACGGGATGAGGTGATCGTCACCGCGGACGTGCTCGATCGCCTGCCGGCCGGCAGCGTGAACTTCACGGCCGGCGAAGGCTGGGCGCGTCTGGAGCATGTTGAGGTGCGCCGGTCTCCTTCCCAAGCGCACAATAACGCGGGCGCTCCATTGTCCGAGCAACAGCGCACCCTGGCTGCCCGCTTCTTCCCCCGCCCCCTTCTGGAAAGCGCCGTGCAGGGTGAGTTTCGCCTGGTGACCACCATCTTCCTCAACTTGGCCCGGGACATGACCGACGCAGAAGGGGAGGCGTTCTCCGCGTTGCTCTTCCGGATGCTGGCCCAATACGACGGCTTCCTGGGTCGCGTCGCCCGGATCGGCGGCAAGGACAACGGCAACACGTTCCTGCTCTTCTGGGGCGCGCCGGCGGGTTCGGAACGCGATGTGGAACGCGCCCTAGGCTTTCTGCTGGCGCTGCGTGCGGGCAGTCCGATCCCCCTGCGCGCCGGCGTCACGACCGAATTGGCCTATGCGGGCTTTGTTGGTTCCCCCCGGCGTGAGGAATATACGTGCTACGGAAGTTATGTCAACCTTGCCGCGCGCCAACTCATTGCCGCGCCCTTCGGCGAAATCTGGCTCGACGCAGGGACCGCCCAGCGGGCCGAGGGCTTTACGCTGATTGCCCGGGGCGAGCAGCGCTTCAAGGGCTTCGATACTCCGCAACCAGTCTACGAACTGACCGGGCGAGATGAAGCACCCCAAACGCCTTTCTATGACGGACGCCTGATCGGGCGCGAGGGCGAGCTTGTCCAAATGGCCGCCGCGCTGCAACCGCTGGAGGCAGGCCGTTGCGGCGGCATCCTGGCCGTCGTCGGCGAGGCGGGCATGGGCAAGAGCCGCCTTGTCCACGAGTTCCTGGATCAGGTCACCGGCGAGCCCCGTCCCCTCCTACAGCCGGGCAGTGCGCCCAAAGAGAGCATCTCGTTCTCGTCACGCCCGGGGCCCCAATTCTTCCTCTGCCAGACGGACGAAATCCTGCGCCAGCCCCTCAATCCCTTTCGCTACTGGCTGCGCCGCTACTTCAACCAGTCCGCCAGACAGAGCGAGGCCGAGAATAAGGCGGCATTTTCGCGGAAAATTGAGTGGCTGCTGTCTGAGCTGGCATCCGCCCGGCAGCAGGTAGAATCCCCGGATCGCGGCATGACGCCTGCCGCAAACGGAAGCGCCCGCCGCACGCTCCGGTCCGAAATCGACCGCACCCGCTCCTTTCTGGGCGCCCTGGTCGATCTGCGCTGGGAGGACTCGCTATACGAACGCCTGGAGCCGCAGCTGCGCTACGAGAACACCCTCGACGCGCTCAAAACCCTCATCAAGGCCGAGAGCCTGCGCCGCCCGGTCATCCTGCATTTGGAGGATGCCCACTGGCTGGACGCGGAATCGGGCGAGTTCTTGACGAAGCTGCTGCGCAACGTGGAGGAATATGCGCTGCTCGTCATCGCGACGGCCCGTCCGCCTGAACGCCACGAAGCAGATTACGATTTCTTTGCGGCGCTGCCCGACGGAACCCCATACACGCTCATTGATCTCACCGCACTGACGGAAAGCAACGTGGTCGGCCTGGCGGAGGATCTGCTGGGCGCTCCCCTGCACCCGGCGCTTGCCGCGGGACTGACCCAGCGGGCCGACGGCAACCCCTTCTTCGCCGAGCAGATCATTCTCTATCTGCAAGAGCAGGGGCTGCTTCGAATCGGCGACCGGGGCTGGGAAATGCTTGACGATGGCGGCTTCACGGCCCACAAGGTGCTCTCCGGCGACGCCCGCGCCGTGCTGACCGCTCGCCTGGATCGGCTGCCGCCGCCGGTGAAGCAGGTCGTGCAGAGCGCAGCCGTGTTGGGACGCGAGTTCGATACGCCGGTACTCTTGCAGATGCTGGCCGATCCGTCGGAGTTTGCCGCCAATTTGACGGCAGCCACGGATGCTTCGATTTGGACTGCCGTGGCGCAAGCCCGCTATCTCTTCCGCCATGCGCTGCTGCGCGATACCGCCTACGACATGCAGCTGCGCGAGCGCCTTCGCCGGCTCCACTATCAGGCCGGCAAAGCCATGGAGCAGTTCTTTGCCACAGAGCTGGCGCCCCGCTATGCCGATCTGGCCCATCACTACCACCGCGCCGAAGCAGTCCGGGAAGAGCGCCATTTTGCGGAACTGGCCGGTGCCTACGCAGCCGAGCGCTATGCCAATCTAG
>CAYZLP010000764.1:0-3123 GCA_964478635.1 uncultured Caldilineaceae bacterium | reverse complement strand
GCTGGCTTTGCAGGGCGAAGCGGTCTTGATCTTCCCGCGTGATCTCACCGCCGGGAAAGGCGCCGGCGCGGCTCATCTCCACCACGTTCTCCGCGGTTTCGCCCATGGCTTCCAGAGGAAAAAGTCTCTCCATGGCCGGGTTGGGATAGCGCCAGCCCAGCGTCGTATCCCAGCCGGTGACGTTGCCGGACGGGCCGAAGCCGACCGGGTTTTTGGCCAGGGAGTAGGGCGCCCGGGTCATGCTTTCCACGCCGCCGGCTACGTAAACATCGCCTTCGCCACATTTGATGGCCCGGGCGGCCTGGTTCACGGCATTGAGGCCACTGGCGCAGAGCCGGTTGAAGGTGACGCCGGCTACATGCTGGGGGAAGCCGGCCAGGAGCAGGCCCATGCGCGCCACGTTGCGGTTGTCCTCACCCGCTTGGTTGGCGCAGCCCATATAAACTTCTTCGACCAGGGCCGGATCAACCCGAGCACGATCCACAGCCTCCCGAATTACCAGCGCCGCCAGATCGTCCGGTCGCACTTCGGAGAGTGCGCCGCGGATCCGGCCGATGGGCGTGCGGACTGCGCTGACGATGACGACTTCGTTGTTCATCCTTTAATCCAGTCGCTCGTAGATACCGTGGACATCTTCTCCCCGGAAGCGCGCGACCCGGTTGGTCGGCTCCAGGGGTTCGGTATAGAAAAATTCGGGGAGATCGTCGTCGCCGGCCGTGAAGCCCGCCTGGCGGTTGAACTCTGCCTCCAGCCTCAGGGTTTCTCGGCCCAGTTCAAAGAAAAAGTCCGGCTGAAGCTGCGTGCCCACGGCGTCGTTGAAGCTCTGCGCGATAAATTCAAGGCTCGAATTGGTGACGGTACGACCGAAGAGGCACAGACCGATCGAATCGGTGGCCGCGGCCGAAATCTGGGCTTCGAGACTGACGTCGACCAATTCGTCTAGCGGCTTGCCGTCCGAGTCATAGCGGGGCGCGTTGCCCGCTGTATGATCGGCCCCTTGCGCGGTTGCCATCATGGTAATGCCCGTCACCTCGATGACGCGCGGGTCGTAGGCGCTGATGGCCTGCTTCTTGATGACCGGCACCCGGGCCAGGCCGTAGTGCGCGCCGGCCCGAGCTGTGCCCTGGGCCCAGATGCGTCCTTGGTCCGTCCCATCCCGGATCTCTTTCAGTGCCCGGATCATGAAGTCCACATCGCCAAACTCGGCCAGACCGGCATCCATGAGAACGGCCAGCGTCGCACCGGTCTCGATGGTGTCCACGCCCAGGTCATTGGCGATGTTATTGAGCGCGGCCAGGTGATCGGGGTCGCTGATCCCGCAATTGGTGCCCATCAAGCCGAGCGTTTCATATTCGACCGGCGAAGTGACCTCATTGCCGTCGGCGTCCACGTAGACGTTGCTGCACTGGATGGTGCACCCCGGCATGCAGGCGTGGGTGTGCTGTCCGCCGCGTTCGACGTTTTGCTCACGGATGTAGTCACCGCCCATCTTGAAGACGCCCTCATCGGTGTCGACCAGCTGACCCGACGTAAAATTGCGCACGGGCAGACCGCCGATATGATTCGTGTAATCGCCCATGCCCATGGTGCCGATGGCATTGTAGAAGTTCATGACGACCGGATCGCTGCGCAGTTTCTGGGCATAGGTGCGCACATCGGCCAGCACGGCTTTGCGATCGTAGAGAGCCGGCATCTTGTCGAGATCGGCCACGATGGCCTTCACCTTTTTGTTGCCCATGACCGCGCCAACGCCGCCCCGGGCCGCCAGGCGCGACGGCCGCCGGTCGTTGTCGCTGAAGGCAATGCCCGCCAGAAGGCCGCCATATTCGCCCACCGGACCACAGAGGGCCAGACTGACTTTCTTGCCATATTTTTCGTGCAGCATCAGGGCAACTTCGTAATTGCCCTTGCCCAGGTAAGGTTCGGCGGAGTCAAAGGCAATCGTGCCGTCCTTGCGCAGGTGCAAAACGACCCACTCATCCGAGGCGCCATGCAGGGTCAGGCCCGACAAGCCCAGCTGACCCAGGGCATAGCCGAACGTCCCGCCGCCGTTGGCCTCCTTGATACCGCCGGTCAACGGGCTCTTGCAGCCGACGCTGGTGCGGTTGGCATTGGAGTAGCTTGTACCGGCCATGGGTCCAACCGAGAAGATCAAAGGATTCTCTGGGGACATGGGATCGACGGATGCAACCCCCATTTCCAGCAGGGTTTTGGCGATCAGATAGCGTCCAATCTTCACCAGTTGTTCGCCCGTCTGCTCCTCGCGCTCAATCCGTCGATCGCCTAGGTGAATCTGCAAGTAAGTCCGCATAGCATTGTCTCCAAAATTGTCTTCAATTTCGAACGTTTGGTGCGCACGCCCTTGCGCGAGCGGGTTTGATCGCAGCTGCGCATGCATCAGGCGCAGAAATCATGATATCGTAGCGCTTGCACTCTAGATATTGAAGTGAATCGCCAGGATTGTCAACAATGGAATGTCAACGTCACCTCCTCGAACGAGTTGACACCCATTCGATTAACAGTATACTGCAACGACGCTGAGCATATGGAACATTCACACCATTATGAGCACAACCCTCCTGGATGATTATGCACCCGAACAAAACGCGTATGACGAGCTCTGGCTGGGCGAGGCGGAGATTCGCCCCCACTGGCAGCCCTATCTCGCTGCCCTGAGCCGGCTGGATCTGATGCAGCTACGCGGCGATATCCGCCGCCTGCTCCAGGAAAACGGCGTCTCCTACAACGTCCATGGCGATGCGAAGGGCCAGCCTAGGGATTGGCAGCTGGACGTGATGCCGCTCATTATTGATGAAACCGACTGGCGCGCGATCGAGGCCGGCATCCGCCAACGGGCCGAACTCCTCAATCTCATCCTCGGTGATCTGTACGGTTCCCAAACACTGCTCAAGCAGGGACTCATTCCACCCGAACTGGTTTACCTGCACGACGGCTACCTGCGCCCCTGTCTGGACATCGAGCAAAGGGGGCCCCATCTCCCCATTTACGCGGCCGATCTGGGGCGCGGCCCCGACGGACGCATGTGGGTTCTGGGCGATCGTACCCAAGCGCCCTCGGGCATGGGCTATGCCATCGAAAACCGTACGGTCATCGCCCGGGTCA
>CAYZLP010000763.1:0-3139 GCA_964478635.1 uncultured Caldilineaceae bacterium | reverse complement strand
GTCCCGTTCAGTCTTGACATCCTCAATTGCAACCTGCGCGCCTTCTGGATCGAATAGTTCGGCAACGGCCTCACCACTGCCCGAAGCTCTGCCGCTGACCCAGGCAACTTGGCCCGCCATTCTTCCGTTACTCATGGGCTCCTCCTGTCTGTTGCGCCGCTTTGCTTTCCTCCGGACCTCAACGGTCGAGGGCAACGACGAAGGCGGCCTGGGTCTTGGCTTCCACCTCCTCAAGCGATGCGCCCGGCATCACTTCCACCAGCGTGAGCCGCCCGTTCGGGAACTTGAAAACCGCCAGATCGGTAATCACCACGTCGACTGCAGCCCGGGCTGTCAGCGGCAGGGTGCAATCCGGCACAATCTTCGATGAGCCGTCCCGGTTGGTATGGGTCATGGTGATGATGAGCCGCTTGGCGCCCGAGGCCAGGTCCATGGCGCCGCCCACGCCCAGGAGGGGCTTGCCCGGCACGGCCCAGTTGGCCAGGTTGGCGGCTTCGTCCACCTGGAGCCCACCCATGATGGCCACGTCCACATGGCCGCCCCGGATCATGGCGAAGGAGTCGGCGCTGTCGAAGTAGCTGCTCCCCGGCAGCGCGGTGACGGGAATCTTGCCCGCGTTCACCGGATAGTCCATGGCGCCGCCGTCCTCGGGCGACGGACCCACGCCGAGCATGCCGTTTTCCGTGTGCATGATGATGCCCTGCTCGGGCGAAATCAGGTCGGCCACCAGCGTCGGGATCCCGATGCCCAGGTTGACCACATCGCCCGGTTGAAGCTCGGCCAGGGCCCGGCGGGCCATGTTCATGCGCGCGTCGTCCACCTTTTTGATGCTGGTCTCCACCGACGCCGAAGACCCCAGCTCTTCCAGCGTGGTGTGGGCCTGAACCAAATAGTCCACGTAGCAGCCGGGCGTATGGATCGCGCTGGGATCCAATTCGCCCACGGGCACGATGTACTCGGCCTCGACGATGACCAGATCGGCTGCAGTGGCCATGGCCCGGTTGAAATTCTGCTCGGTCATGCGATAGACGAGATTGCCGGCGGTGTCGGCGCGCCAGGCGCGGATAAAGGCCACGTTGCCCCGCAGGGCCGGCTGGAAGACCTGCTCTACGCCGTCGATGACCTTGGTCTCGCGGTCTTGGGCCAGGACGGTCCCCGCGGACGTGGGGGTGTAGAAGCCGCCGATGCCCGCGCCACCGGCCCGGAGCGCTTCGGCCAGGGATCCCTGGGGGACCAACTCGACGGCCATTGCTCCGGATTGGGCCGCCTCCACCGCCTCCCGGTTGCTGGTGAAATAGGAACCGATGGCCTTCTTGATCTGCCCGTTGCGGAGCAGTCGCCCGCCGCCCAGCCCGGCCTCGCCCACATTGTTGGCAATGTAGGTCAGATCGCGGACGTCCGTCTCGGCCAGGGCATGAAGCAGGTGGACCGGATTCCCGGTCATGCCGAAACCGCCTACCAGCAGCGTGTCGCCGCTCTTCACCAGCGCCGCCGCCACTTCAGATGAGATCTGCGGAACTCTTTTCATCATTGATCCCCATTGCTTTGACACCGCATTCGGTGCTATAATGACGCCATGCCAAGCGATGAAAGCATCCGTTTCGTCATCGATACGAATGTGCTTTTCGAAGGGTTGACGACCCAGGGTGGCGCTTCCGGTCTACTCATCGACGTGTGGTTTGCAGGAATATTTGACGCTTGCGTCACCGATGCGTTGGCCTATGAATACGCCGACGTCCTGTCGCGTAAACTGGCGGCCGCTCGTTGGCGTCGTCTACAGCCTATTCTTGGGTATCTACTGTCCATTGCCCGCTTTGTCGTTGTCTACTATCGGTGGCGACCGATTTCACCCGACGTCGCTGATGATCATATTGTCGACTGTGCCATGAACAGCGGGGCGGCCATCGTCACCTGGAACACAAAAGACTTTCGTCAAGCGGAACACTCTCTGGGCTTGACCGTTCTCACCCCGCCTGAAGCAGTGCGCATGCTGGCTGCGGATTAGCGCACGAAGGAGATCGAGAAATGAGCAGACTCACAGTACGACTGCCTCAATCATTGCATGATCAGTTGACTGAGCTAGCGGAACGCGAAGGCGTGTCGCTCAATCAGTATATCGTCTATGCACTGTCGCGCCAGGCGGCGCTGGCCTATACCGTGCAACCGGTGTCCGACCGAGCCGTTCAAGAGCAAAAGGTTGCCTATACTGCCCTCCTCCAATCTCTGGGCAAAGCATCGTTTTCCGAGATCGAGGAAGTCTTGAGCGAACGAGATCCGGTGGAACCGGAAACCGGGCTTACGCCTGAAGTGATTGCGCGTCTGCGAGCAAAAACGAAAGTTGAAGTTTGAAGATTGGACTGCAACGGCCTCTCTTTTCATGAATCGTACATGATAGAAGCACATCTGCCATCGAATTTTCAATCTTTGTTCCTCAGATGGCCTCATCCCCCTCAATCTCGATAATTGTCGCCTCCCCTTGACCGACGCCGACGCAGAGCGTGGCCAGTCCGTAGCGCATGGCTTGACCGGCTGCGGCACGGCGGCGCATTTCATGCACCAAGGTTGTCAAAATCCGCGCGCCCGAGCAGCCCAGGGGGTGCCCCAGCGCAATGGCGCCGCCGTTGACGTTGGTGATCGCCTCGCCGAGATCCAGCGCGCGCAGCACGGCCAGGGCCTGGGCGGCAAAGGCCTCGTTCAATTCGGCCAGATCGATGTCGGCGATGGTCAAGCCGGCCCGGGCCAGGGCCTTACGGGTTGCCTCGATGGGACCCAGACCCATCACGCGCGGATCCACGCCGGCCGCAGCCGAGCAGACCCAGCGCGCCAGGGGCCGGACGCCCAATTCATGGGCACGGGCACGGGACATGAGCACCAGCGCGCAGGCGCCGTCATTCAGGCCGCTGGCATTGCCGGCGGTGACGCTGCCGCCGGCGCGGAAGGCCGGGCGCAGCTGGGCAAGCTGTTCGAGGCTGGTCGCCAGCTCATAGCCGCTGTCGGTGGTGGCATAGCGCGGGTGCTCATCCGTGTCCACGACCGTAGGGCTGCCCTTGCGCCGGGGAATGGAGACCGGCACGATCTCCTCGGCAAAGCGGCCCTGATTGATGGCCTCGACGGCCCGCTGCTGGCTTTGCAGGGCGAA
>CAYZLP010000762.1:0-3153 GCA_964478635.1 uncultured Caldilineaceae bacterium | reverse complement strand
TGAGCCAGACCGTCCCGGCCATCCATCCGTACATTCCCATTGCCGAGCCGGGCACTAGCGGCCATACCCCCGAGTTCGCGGCTGCGGCCGCCAGCGAATGGGGCAACCAGGCCCTGCTTCAATCGGCCAAGGCCATGGCCATGACCGCCGTCGATCTTTTGACCCGCCCCGATCTCCTCGACCAGGTACGCGCCGACTTCGCCGCAACCGTGGACATGGAGGCGAGCTGGCGCGAGAAGAAGTTTTATAGTTAACCCCACCCCCATCAACAAGGAGCATTCTATGGCCGAACTGACCAAGGTTGTCCTGAGCGAACAGGACATGCCGACCCACTGGTACAACATCAATGCCGACTTACCGGCCGCGGGCGTCGAACTGCCGCCGCCCCTCAATCCCGGGACCGGCGAACCTCTGGGGCCGGAAGCGCTCGCGCCCCTCTTCCCAATGGAGCTGATCCTCCAGGAAGTCAGCACCGAGCGCTACATCGAGATCCCCGATGAAGTGCAGGAGGTCTACAAGCTCTGGCGGCCCACGCCCCTCTACCGGGCCCGGCGCTGGGAAGAGGCCCTGGGTACGCCCGCCCGTATTTACTACAAATACGAGGGGACCAGCCCGGCCGGCAGCCACAAGCCCAACACCGCGGTGCCGCAGGCCTATTACAACATGAAGGAAGGCGTCAAGCGCATCACGACCGAGACGGGCGCGGGCCAATGGGGCAGCGCGCTCAGCTTCGCTTGCCAGATGTACGGCATCGAGTGCAAGGTCTACATGGTCAAGGTGAGCTACGAGCAGAAGCCCTATCGCAAGCTGCTCATGGAGACCTGGGGCGCGAGCGTCGTGCCCAGCCCCAGCAATCAGACCAACGCCGGCCGGGCCATTCTGGCCGCGGACCCCAACAGTACGGGCAGCCTGGGTATCGCCATCTCCGAGGCGGTGGAAGAGGCCGCCACCCGGGACGACACCAAGTATGCCCTGGGCAGCGTGCTGAACCACGTCTTGCTGCACCAAACGGTCATCGGCCAGGAAGTCATCAAGCAGTTGGAGATCTTCGGCGAGGACTGGCCCGACGTCATTGTGGGCTGCACGGGCGGCGGGAGCAACTTCGGCGGCTTCGTCTTCCCCTTCCTGCGCGAGAACATCGTGAACGGCAAGCAGACCCGCATCCTGGCGGTCGAACCGGCCGCTGCGCCGAGCCTCACCCGAGGGAAGTACGCCTATGACTTCGGCGATACGGCCCAGATGACGCCCCTCATGAAGATGCACACCCTGGGCCACGACTTCGTGCCCGCGCCGATTCACGCCGGCGGTCTCCGCTACCACGGCATGAGCGCCCAGATCAGCGCCATCAAGGAGGCGGGACTCATCGAGGCCATCAACGTGCAGCAGCGGGCCATCTTCGACGCTGCGCTCAGCTTCACCCGGGCCGAAGCGATCCTGCCCGCGCCGGAGCCCTCCCACGCCATTCTCGGCGCCATGCAGGAAGCCCTGCGCTGCAAGGAAAGCGGTGAAAGCCAGACCATCGTCTTCAACCTCTGCGGCCACGGCCACTTCGACCTGAGCGCCTATGAGTCCTACCTGAACAACAGCCTGGAGGACTACGAATATCCGGCCGAGGCCATCGAAGCCAGCCTCGCTCACCTGCCGGCTATCGGGTAATAGAACGTCAATAGGCCGCGGATTTGGCGGATCGGGCGGATTTTCTCGGATTTCCTCAACATATCCTGAAAAAAATCCGCGTGAATCCGCCCGATCCGCCAAATCCGCGGTCCATCTGTTTTTCTCTAGATTTGGCGATCTTGCGGTCCGTTGCTATACTGACCGTCGCGCAAAAAATCGGCAGCTTCGGCTGCGTTATCTTGGATTGCCTCCGGCTGGGGGCGCAGAAGGAGTCATCCCATGGGTTTTGCCGGCTATCTCATGATTGCGGCCGACATTGTGGCCATCGCCCTGATTGCGGTCGTGCTGATTCAAGGCCAGTCGAGCAGTGGTCTCGGCAGCGTCTTTGGCGGCACCGACATCTACCGCACCCGCCGCGGCATTGAAAAGACCCTCTTCAACATCACCTTTTTGCTGGCCGGGGTTTTCGCCCTGCTCTCCCTGCTTGCGGTGATGTTCGAGTAAGCAGCGGAATTCACCGCGGGGAACGACAAGCGCATTCCAGTCGGCACTGTTCCGATCGGCACCGTTCCCGTCCCACGCAGCCATGCACCGTTCGCAGCCTACCTTCGCCGCCTCACCCGCCTCCGCCTCGCCCACGGAATCGATCAGTAAGCACCTGCGCTGGCAGATCGTGCTGGCCCTGATCGGCATCCTGCTGCTGGCCACCCTGCTGGGCTATTCGACCTACAACGTCGCCACGGTGCTAATTCCGGATCAGGGCGGCGTCTACCGGGAAGGCGTGGCGGGCAATCCCCAGTACCTGAATCCCCTACTCTGCAGCGCCAGCGATGTAGACCTGGATCTCTGTGCGCTGCTCTACCGGGGACTGACCCGGATCGACAAGCAGGGCCGGGTCGTACCCGATCTGGCCGGCGAATGGACCGTCACCGACGACACGATCTACACCTTCCGACTCCAGCCCGACCAATACTGGCATGACGGCGTCCCCGTGACGGCCGACGACGTCGTCTTCACCTTCGGCATTCTCCAGGATCCGGAGCTGTTGAACCTGCCGGGGCTCACCGGCCTGTGGCGCTCGGTCCTCATCGAAAAGGTAGACGACGCCACCGTGCGCTTTACCCTGACCGAGCCATTCACACCCTTCCTGGACTATACGGCCATGGGGCTGCTGCCGGCCCACATCTGGCAGGACGTGCCTGCGCCGACCCTGGCCACCAGCCCCCTGGACGCAGCGCCCATCGGCAACGGGCCCCTCAAGGTCGCCGCCATCGAGGCGGATCGCTTACGGCTTGAGCCCAGTGAGTATTACGCGGGCCGGTCGCCCTATCTGGACGGCCTGGAATTGCGCTTTTATCTCGACTATCCGAGCCTTTTCGCGGCGTTTGAGAACGGTGAGATCGACGGCCTCAGTCAGATACTGCCGGCCGACATTTCCGCGGCCGCGGCCCGGGACGACCTGCAGCTCTTCTCCACCACCCAGTCGAGCTATCTCAACCTCGTCTTCAATCTCGCCAATCCCGAGACGCCTTTCCT
>CAYZLP010000761.1:0-3162 GCA_964478635.1 uncultured Caldilineaceae bacterium | reverse complement strand
ACGGCTGCAGCCACGCCTGCTCGTTCTGTATCATTCCGTTCCGCCGGGGCGTGGAACGCAGCCGTCCCCTCGACGAGATCGTCAACGAGATCCGGGGGCTGGTCGATCAGGGCGTGCGAGAAGTAACGCTCCTGGGACAGATCGTCGATCGCTACGGCTATGACTGGCGTGAGGCGGGGCTCGGCAATTCCGCCACGGTCGACGCCTTTCAAGGCACCGCAGAAGGAGACATTCCCGATCTGGCCGATTTGCTGCACGCCGTCCACGCGATCGAGGGCCTCTGGCGCATTCGCTTCCTGACCAGTCACCCGAACTACATGACCGACCGCATCCTGGAAACCGTGCGCGATCTACCCAAGGTCATGGAGCATATCGAAGTGCCGATCCAGGCGGGCGACGACGACGTGCTGGAGCGGATGAAGCGCGGTTATACCAACGCCGACTATCGCGCCCTGGTGGAACGCATCCGACGGATCATCCCCGACGCTGCGATTCATACCGACATCATCGTCGGCTTCTGCGGGGAGTCGGCCGGGCAGTTCGAGAAGACGGCAACGCTGCTCCGGGAACTCAAATTGGATAAGGCGCACCTTGCCCGGTACAGCCCCCGCCCCGGCACGCTGAGCGAACGCCGCATGCTCGACGATGTGCCCGAAGCGGAAAAGATCCGCCGCCACAAACTCCTCGAAGCCATTCAGGAAGAAGTTTGCACGGAAATCAACGGCGCACTGTTGGGTGAAACCGTCGAAGTATTGGTCGAGGAGCAGCACAAGGGCAAATGGCGCGGACGCACGCGCCAGAACAAGCTCGTCTTCATCGACAGCGAACTACCCCTACGTGGTCGCCTGGTCGAAGCGCAGGTGACCTGGACCGGCCCCTGGAGCGTCCAGGCACGCTTCGTGCGGGATGTTTCCCCGCTCGCTAACCGGATTGTTGCGCCAAAGACGATATTCACCCTGGCGGCGGATTGACCTCAATCCACGCATATTTTGGATCCTACCGATTTGCCTGTGAAAAGAATCCGTAGAAATCCGCCCAATCAGGTGCATCCGCGTTCTATCGGGTCTGTCGCTGAATCGTAACGAAAAATCCAAGAATTGACGCCGACCTCGACAGGCGCAGCCAACGTCAACTGCTGAATTTCCAATGGGGTAATCACCGCCTAATCAACCACAGGATTTATTTGCATGCTGCCTGATAGCATTACCGGCAACGTCGTTCTCTTTTTGTTTGGCTTTGCGCTGCTGACCGGCGGCGCCGAGTTTCTGGTCCGTGGGGCAAGCCGCATTGCCGTCCGCCTGAGCGTGCCAGCCGTTGTGGTCGGCCTGACCATCGTGGCCTTTGGCACCAGTCTGCCCGAATTACTCGTCAGCCTCCTGGCCAATCTTCAGGGGGATGGCGGCAGCGATATCGCCATCGGCAACATCGTAGGCAGCAACATTGCCAATATCGGGCTCATTCTGGGCCTGGCCGGCCTCTTGGCCGTCATTCCTGTCGAGGCCCATCTGGTGCGTCGCGAGATGCCGCTGCTCATTCTCGTCTCGATCATTTTTGTCATCATGGCGTGGCCCGGCAGCATCAGCCGGCTGAACGGCGCAATCCTCACGGCAGGACTCCTGGCCTTCACTTTCTACAGCTACAGAAACACCCGTACGTCTCCCGACCAGATCAAGGAAGGGGAGGAGGCCATCGACGTCGTGGAGGCCATCGATCCGGAGATTGCGCAACCCAGCCTGCATCCGCTGGTCGATCTCGGCTTCGTTGCCGTGGGCATCGTTGCCCTGGTAATCGGCGCAAATTGGCTCGTGGGGTCCGCCCAGTTCATCGCCCGGACCATGGGCGTGAGTGAACTCATTATCGGCCTTAGCCTTGTCGCCGTGGGCACCAGCCTGCCGGAGTTGGCGACCAGCACCGTAGCCGTCTACCGCAAAGAGGGCGATATCGCCGTCGGCAATGTCGTGGGCAGTAACTTCTTCAACATGATGTTCATTGGCGGCGTAAGTTCCCTCATCAAACCCTTGCCGGTTCCCCTCCACATGCGTTACTTCGACTTTCCGGTCATGCTTGGGCTCACGGTGCTGGTCTATCTGCTGGCGCTTCGCAAACCCCACTCCATCACGCGTCTCGAAGCAGCCGTTCTGCTCATTGCTTATGTGGCCTACATCTTCTGGCTCTTCTTTGTGAACGGAACGCCAGTCGTCGGATAGGTGAAATATCATGGGGCAAGCAACAACCTGCACGCCGTTCCTCCTACGCCTGACACTCCTGCTCGCTCTCCTCTTTTTGGGGGCATGTGCACCACATCGCGAAGGGGATGGCCCGGTAAGTCAAGCGACAGAAGCTGCGTACCCGGACCCAGATGCCGGCCAATCGGTCGAAGCCCGGGTTGAGGAGATCCTGGCGCGCATGACCCTGGCCGAGAAAATCGGCCAGATGACGCTCGTGGAAAAGAACAGCATCTCCCCCGCAGAAGTAAAGCGATACTTCATCGGCGGCGTATTGAGTGGCGGGGGCGGCTATCCGCAGCCCAATACGCCGGAAGCTTGGCAGGAAATGGTCGAGGCTTTTCAGCAGGAAGCGCAAGCCACTCGTCTGGGCATCCCCCTGCTCTACGGCGTGGACGCCGTGCATGGGCACAACAATTTGAAGGGCGCTACCGTTTTTCCGCACAATGTCGGCCTGGGCGCGACGGGAGACACCGAACTCGTCGAGCGGATCGGGCGCGCCACGGCCGAGGAGATGGCGGCCACCGGTATTTACTGGAATTTCGCACCCGTGGTTGCCGTCGCCCGGGATATTCGCTGGGGCCGTACGTATGAAGCCTACAGCGAAGCGACCGGGTTGGTTACCAACCTGGGCGCCGCATACCTGCGCGGTCTCCAGGGGGACGATCTGGCCGGCCCAACCGGCGTCATGGCAACGCCCAAGCACTTCATCGGCGATGGGGGCACGGCGTGGGGCACCTCGACGACGGAAGATTATTCTCTGGACCAGGGCGATACGCTGGTGGATGAAGCGACTTTGCGGGCCGTCCACCTGCCCCCCTACCGCGCAGCCATCGAAGAAGGCGCATGGAGCATCATGGTCTCCTTCAGCAGCTGGCAGGGCGAGAAGGTCCACGCTCGTGCCGACCTTCTAACCGATCTGCTCAAGGATGAACTA
>CAYZLP010000760.1:0-3165 GCA_964478635.1 uncultured Caldilineaceae bacterium | reverse complement strand
GTCATCGGCACCACCGATGAACGGGTGGCCGATCCCGAGAATCTGCGCATCGAACCGTGGGAAGTACAGCTCATGCTCGATGAGGGCGAGAAGCTGGTGCCGGGCATCAGCCGGGCCCGGGTCGTGCGGGCCTGGGCGGGCGTGCGACCCCTCTATCAAGAAGACTATACGGGCGACAGCCGGGATGCCACGCGCAAGTTCGCGCTACTCGACCACAAGCGCCGTCACGGCGTCGGCGGCTTTATCACCATCACCGGCGGCAAGTGGACCACCTTCCGCCTCATGGCCGAGAAAACGGTCGATCTGGCCACCGAATACCTGGGAACGCGCCGGCCTTGCAGCACCGAACACACAACCGTCCCCGGCACGGAACAGGGCCACTACTGGCTCGGCCACCGCCTGCACGAAGTGGAAGAAGAGCGTCTCCAGGGCGAACTCGTCTGTGAGTGCGAACTGGTAACCCGCACCATGATCGAGAACGCCGCGCGCCAGAATCCTACCGTGACCCTCGACGACATTCGCCGGGATGTGCGTCTGGGCATGGGTCCCTGCCAGGGCGGCTTCTGCACCTACCGGGCCGTGGGCATCCTCCACGAATTGGGCCAGCGGCAGCCGGCTGCCGACGCCGAAGCCCGTACCGCGGCCTGGGAAGTCGCCTACATTCAGTCGCCCAAGCACAGTATGGGCAACGGCGGCCCGGCCTCAACCGGCGGCGTCACCGGAATCAATCCCAATCTGCTCTTGCGCGATTTCCTCCAGGAACGCTGGAAGGGCGTCACGCCCATCCTATGGGGCCGCCAGCTCAAACAGGAGCGGCTGGACGAGTTGATCTATCTCAGTCTCATGAATGTGGATCATCTGCCCCAAGACGGCGAAAAAAGTCCGGTCACAGATTTCTATCTCTTCGACACCACCCCCAATGAGAAGACGGAGGCGCCCCAATGATCGACCTCGTGGTGATTGGCGCCGGCTTGAGCGGGCTGATGGCGGCCCACGCTGCGGCAGAGGACGGATGTTCGGTCAAGGTCATCGCCAAGGGTCTGGGGACGCTGCACTGGAGTGCGGGGACGATTGACCTGCTGGGCTACGGACCCGGGGCACGCGCCGACGTCATCCGCCGGCCGCTGGATGTTATCGATGAGCTGCCGGCAACCGTTCCCGGGCATCCCTATGCGCTCTTCGGCGGCGATGTCGTCCGGACGACGCTCGACGAATTCAGGCAAATGACCGAAGCGCTGGGTTTGCCCTACGGCGGCGCTGCCAATCAAGCCGAGAATCTCCTGCTGCCTTCCCCGGCGGGCGCGGCCCGGCCCGTCTACCTTGCGCCGGCGGCCCAACTGGCAGGCGATTTAAGCCGCCCGGAGCCCATGGTCATTGTCGGCTTTGAAGAATTGCGCGACTTCTATCCCGCCCTCATTGCCGAGAATCTGAGCAAGCAGGGCATGAGCGCGCGCGCGGTCATGCTGCCCCACGATTTGCTGACTGTGCGCACCGACGCCAACACGATTCAGCTCGCCCACGAGTTGGACGACGCCGACCGGGCCGCCCGCCTGGCCGAGGCCCTGGGCAGCGTCATTCGTCCGGGTGAACGGGTGGGCTTGCCCGCCATCTTGGGCTTGGACAACCACGCCCAGACTTTTGCCACCCTCCAAGATACGCTGAACGCGCCGGTCTTCGAGATTCCCACCTTGCCGCCCAGCGTGCCGGGCGTGCGCCTCTTCAAGGCGTTACGCGGCAAGCTCGAGCAAATGGGCGTACGCGTGGAGGCCGGCATGGAAGCCATCGCGGCGGAGATTGCCCCCGGCGAGAACGGCGCGGCCCCGGCGGTGCGCTGGGTCGCGAGCGAGACCAGCGCGCGCCCGCTCAAGCACCGGGCCGGTCACTTCGTGCTGGCCACGGGCGGAATCCTGGGCGGCGGCTTCGACAGCGACCACACCGGCCATATCTGGGAGACTATTTTCGACCTGCCGCTGACCGTGCCCCAGGCCCGCAACCAGTGGTTCCGCCCTCGCTTTCTGGACGAGGCGGGTCATCCCGTCTTTCACGGCGGTGTGGGCGTCAATCGCAGTCTCCAGCCCATAGACGAAGCTGGCAACCTCCGCTACGCCAACCTGCGCGTCGCCGGCGGCGCCCTGGCCGGCTACGACCCCATCGTCGAGCGCAGCTTGGAAGGCGTGGCCCTTGTGTCGGGGGTCGTAGCGGGGAAGTCGTTGACAAGAGAAGAGAGTGAGATGTTGAATAAGATTGAAGATTGAAATTGACGGCTGCCCTGGCGTGACATGGCGAGCCCACCGGCAGCAAACGGTACTCGACCCAATCTTCAATCTTCAACTACCCGAAAGATCCTACCCATGCACACAACCTCCTGGCATTCCGTCGGTCCTTCGCTGGACGAATGCATCAAGTGCAACATATGTACGAGTTATTGCCCCGTTTCCGCCGTGACGGATCTCTTTCCGGGGCCGAAATATGTGGGTCCCCAGGCCCAGCGCTTTCGCGAGAACGGCCAGCCGGACACGCCCGACCATTCGGTCGACTATTGTTCCGGCTGTCGCGTCTGTAATGAAGTCTGCCCGACCGGCGTGAAGATCGCCGAGCTCAATGCCCGGGCCCGGGCCCAGATCGCGCAGGAAAACGGAATTCCCCTGCGCAACCGGCTGTTAGGGCGCAATGAACTCCTGGGCCAGGTCGGCAGCTATGTTCCTCATCTGGCCAACTTTGGCCTCCACAACCCGGTGAGCCGCTACCTGGCGGAGAAGGTGATGGGCATTGCTCAGGAAGCGCCCTTGCCCCGCTGGAGCACGTCGGGCAGCTTCCGCAAGTGGTTTGACCGCAGTGAGAATGAGCGACTCAAGGCGAGCAAGAAGGTCGTATACTTCCACGGCTGCGCGACCATGTACTACGAGCCTTTTATCGGGAAAGCGGCCGTGGCCGTTCTGGAGCACAACGGTTATGAGGTAATCGTGCCCCGGCAGAATTGTTGCGGCCTGCCTATGCTGTCCAACGGCGAATTCTCTGCGGCCGAGACCTACCACCGCAACAACGTCGGTTCCCTGGCCGGCTACGCACGCAGCGGCTACCCCATCGTCGGCACCAGCACGAGCTGTACTCTGACCCTCAAGGAGGAGGCGCCCGAACTGCTCGACATGCACGACGATTCCTCGA
>CAYZLP010000759.1:0-3166 GCA_964478635.1 uncultured Caldilineaceae bacterium | reverse complement strand
AATTGGCCTGCACCAGGCCGCAAACGAGGCGGCGCGCCTGGTGCTGAGCGGGCCGGCCGGAGGGGTGGTCGGCGCGTTTGGTCTGGCTCGTGAAGCCATGGGGGAGGAAGCGCCCAACATCATTACGTTCGACATGGGCGGCACCAGTACCGACGTTGCCCTCTGCCCCGGCGAGTTCCCGACAACCGCTGAAAGCATGATTACCGACTTGCCCCTGCGCTTGCCCGTTATCGATATCCACACGGTGGGGGCAGGAGGCGGCAGCATTGCCTATGTCGACGCCGGCGGCGCACTGCATGTGGGACCGCGCAGCGCGGGCGCCGCGCCCGGGCCGGCATGTTACGGACGCGGCGGCGATGAGCCGACGGTGACAGACGCCAACCTGGTGTTGGGCCGTCTCAGCCCGGGTGGCTTTTTGGGCGGCAAGGGCGCGGTCAGTCTGGATGTGGAGGCAGCCCGGCGCGTCCTGGCCAAATTGGGTGAACAGCTCGGCTTGAGCCCGGAAGCAGCCGCCCTGGGCGTGATCCGGGTGGCCAACGCAACCATGGAGCGGGCCCTCCGCCGCGTTTCGGTGGAGCGGGGCTACGATCCCCGGGGTTTCGTCCTGGTTCCCTTTGGCGGAGCCGGGCCGCTGCATACGTGCGAACTGGCCGACGCCCTGGCCATCCCCCGGGTGCTCGTCCCCCCCATGCCCGGCGTGCTGAGCGCATACGGCATGTTGGTCGCCGACGTCGCGCATGATGCCTCCCATGCTGTCTTGATGGATGGGGCTGAACTGGAAGCGGACCCTGCTCCCCTGGCGACCCATTTCGATGAATTGGCCGCGCGCGTCCGCAGCGTGCTGCAGGCCGACGGTATCGCGGCGCCGATATTGACCGCGGCCCTGGACATGCGTTATCGCGGCCAAAGCTATGAGCTGACCGTGCCGCTGAGCCTGCCGATTGACGCTGGCGCCGCCCGGTCCGCGATCGAGGCCTTCCATGCCGCCCATGCCCAGCGCTACGGCTATGCCATGCCCGAAGAGCCGGTCGAAGCAGTGACCTTGCGCGTGCGCGGTGCGGGCCCCGGCGCCCGTCCAGTTCTCCCGCGTCGCGCTCTGGCCGCGCCCGATCCGCTAGACGCCCTGCTCGGCCGCGCAGCGGTCTGGTTTAGCGATGCCGGCCCGATTTCGACGCCCCTCTACGATCGCGGCAAGCTCACGCCCGGCAACCGCTTCACCGGCCCGGCCATCGTCCTCCAGTTCGACACCACCACCGTCGTCCCGCCGGCCTGGTCGGCAGAAGTGGATGAATTGGGGAATCTGTGGCTGGGGTGCGGGTTGTAGGGAAGTAAGGGAGGGGCAACCGACAGTCGAGTTCCCGGAGAGCGAATCGACCACCGACCATCGACAATTGACCATCGGCAATTGACAATCGACAATTGACCATCGACCATCAACAATTCCCATGGATCCAATCACGCTCGAACTCTATCGCCATCGCTTTACCGGCGTCGCCGAGGAGATGGGCATTACCCTGCGGCGCACGGGCTATTCGCCCAATATCAAGGAGCGGCTCGATTTTTCGTGCGCGATCTTTGACGAACAGGGTGGGATGATCGCCCAGGCCGCGCACATTCCGGCCCATTTGGGCGCCATGCCGGCCAGCGTCCACACGATTCTCCGGAAGTTCCGTAACTGGCAGCCGGGGGATGTGGTCATCGTCAACGATCCATTTGAAGGCGGCAACCACCTGCCCGACATTACCATGATTGCCCCGGTCTTTGCCCGTGACAAAGAGGCGATCGCAGCGCACGCAGCTGAAGAACAGCCGACGTTCTTCGTCGCAAGCCGCGCGCACCATGCCGACGTGGGCGGGATGACGCCCGGTTCGCTGCCCCTGTCGACGGAAATCTACCAGGAAGGCATCATCATCCCGCCGGTGAAGCTCTACAAGGCCGGCGTGCTGGACGAGGATGTGCTGCGCATCATTCTGCGCAACGTACGCACGCCCGACGAGCGCCGCGGAGATTTGGCGGCCCAGCGTGCCGCCTATGCCGTGGGCGAACGCCGCCTCCGGGAACTGATCGCCGTGCACGGTCTCGATGAAGTCCGGGCCTACGGACGCCAACTGCAGGACTATAGTGAACGTCTGACCCGGGCAGCAATTGCGGAGTGGCCCGACGGCGCATACGCGTTTGAAGATGTCATCGAGCAGGTCGAAAACGGCCGGACGCAGTTGGTGCCTATCCGGGTTTTGGCGACCATTGCCGGGGACGAGATTACCTTTGATTTCACCGGCACGGCGCCGGTCATGCACGGCTCGCTCAACGCCGTCATTGCCATCACCCAGTCGGCCTGCTACTACGTCGTCCGCTGCCTTTTGACGGGCAACGTCGCCATGAACGACGGCTGCTTCCGGCCCATCCACGTCATCGCGCCCGAAAATACAATTGTGAACGCGCTGTCGCCCGCGGCCGTGGCCGGCGGCAACGTGGAGACCTCCCAGCGCATCACCGATGTGGTGCTGGGTGCGCTGGCCCAAGCCCTGCCGGCGCGCATTCCTGCGGCCAGCCAGGGCACCATGAACAATCTCACCATCGGCGGGCTGCGGCCGGACGGTACGCCGTTTGCCTACTACGAAACCATCGGCGGCGGCATGGGCGCAGCGCCGGCCGGCGACGGACTCTCCGGCGCCCAGGTCCACATGACCACTACCTTGAATACGCCGGGGGAAGCCTTGGAGATCGCCTTTCCCTTTCGGCTCATACGCTATGCCTTGCGTCGCGGTAGCGGTGGGGCCGGGCAGTACAAGGGCGGCGACGGCATTGTGCGGGAGTATGAACTGCTTGCGCCCGCCACAGTGACCATGCTGAGCGAACGGCGCGCCGCCGCTCCCTGGGGGCTGGCCGGCGGCGGGGCAGGGGCCGCGGGTCGCAACGAGATTCTGCATCGCGATGGCCGGGTCGAGGAACTGCCCTCCAAGTTTTCCCAACGCCTCCAACCAGGTCAGCATCTGCGGATCGAAACCCCCGGCGGCGGCGGTTGGGGTGAAGCAAGCTAGGCCATTGCGTTCTTTATTTCCGGTGCGCAACTGCGCCGCCCGCGCATCGATTGATCTGCCTGCACCAGATTGCTGCTTGAAGACATGTATCGGTAGTCGTAGGTGCGGTTTCCAACCGCACGATC
>CAYZLP010000758.1:0-3173 GCA_964478635.1 uncultured Caldilineaceae bacterium | reverse complement strand
GCCGTCATCCGGGCCAACCAGCAGCGCAGCGCCTACATCCGGCCCCTGGTCTTCCGGGGCTATAACACGCTGGGCGTGGATGGCCGGGGCTGTCCTGTGGAATCGATCGTGGCCTCCATTCCCTGGGGCACCTACTTGGGGGCCGAGGCGCTGGAGCAGGGCGTGGATGTCCAGGTGAGCAGCTGGCGACGCATGGCCACCAACATGCTCAGCCCCATGGCCAAGATTGGCGGCCAGTACGTCAGCAGCCAGAACATCGTCATGGAGGCCAAGGACAACGGCTTCAACGAGGGCATTGCGCTGGATGCCAACGGCCACGTCAGCGAAGGCAGCGGCGAAAACATCTTCTTTATCTATAAAGGTCAGATCATCACGCCGCCCCTTTCCAGCTCAATTCTGGGCGGCATCACCCGGGACTGCGCCATCACCATTGCCCGGGATCTGGGCTACACCGTCACCGAGCAATCGGTCTCGCGGGAGATGCTCTACCTGGCCGATGAGATCTTCTTCACCGGCACCGCGGCCGAAATCACGCCCGTGCGCTCGGTGGATCGCCTGCCCGTGGGCAGCGGCTCCCGCGGCCCGGTCACCAAAGCCATCCAGGACGTCTTCTTCGGCATGGTCAAGGGTGAGGTGGAGGACAAGTGGAACTGGCTCACGCCGGTGGACCTGGGCTAGAGCGCGGATTGGGCAGATGTGCCGGATTCGTGCACGTTTTTTGATGTCTGCCACCCGTCCACTGCGCACGCCTTCAGGGGAGCGGGTTGCCCAAGCCGGTGCGCAGACAATCTCGATGATGAGCGCACGGGTTTTGTCGATCCGGGCTATTTGATGATTGAAGAAATAATCCGGTAATCGTAGGTGCGGTTTCCAACCGCACGATCTTCCAGAAACACAGAGGTGGATGGAGCCCGTGTGGTTAGAAACCGCACCTACGGTATTGCCAGATTATTTCATTAACCTTCAATTAGCCGGACGGTCCCGGTAACCAGCTACATAACTCGTATTCCCCACTGACGGTGATTTAGGTTTCGCCCTGATCCCGGCTTGCATACTGGTAGATCAGCCAAGCCCCCAGCGCGACCAAAGCCAGGGCGCCGCCCAACTGGATCAGCGTTAGCGCCTGGAAAAAGGGACCGCCAAGAATCATGGCCAGTCCTACCAGGAAGATGATGCCGCCGGGGATGAAGGCCCACCAGTGACGGTAGCCCGTCAGCAGACTGGTTGTCAGCGGAATGGAGAGGAAACCCAGCGCCAAGCATAGGAGGAAGTACCCCACGCCTGCTTCGCTGGCATCCATCCGCTCCGGGCCAACCAGGGTCAAACCCACGCCGACACCCGTGACAATACCGCCCGGAATCAGGCCCCCGGCCGCGCGTGCGAAAATGCCCCAAACCATCATGGCCAAGCCGGCAAAAAGCACGATCCACGGCATGACCGCGTCCAGGTCCATGAATTGGGTCAGGATCAACAAGAAGCCGCCCAGTATGGCAATGATGCCCCAGAAAATGGGCGCCCGAGACGGCTTGCCGGAGTCGGGTGCGGGACCGCCGGCGGTATCGCCAAAAGTACCTTGTGTGCTCATGGTCTCCCCCTTCACATGCACGAATCGCAACGACACGACACTGCTCAAGCTATAGCAGGTGTTGTGCTACATTTTGGCTACAAAACGCAGAGAAAACAGAGAGGCTTTGACCCATCTTTGTTCATGTTGGACGGGCAATTCTGGAACGCTCGTTTTAGTCGTTCGCTGGGACGCTTGCCACGGGTTGTGCTGGGTGAGGATAGGCGATTGGTTACGCAGAGATTTCACAGAGAGCCACAGCTTCGAGATAGCTTCGTCCTGAAAATCTCTGCGGTACTCTGCGCTGTCTCGGCTTCCACTGTGTAACGTATTTCGAGTCCCGGCCTAACGGGGCGCCAAGGCCGCTTGCCAGAAGCGTCCGCCGCGGCGGGTCAGCGCATTCCGGTAGGCGTCGGGCGGAATGTGGGTCTCGGGCAGATGTACGCCCGGTTCGCGGATGGTTCCGTCGAGCACCATGCAGGCGGCTGCGCCCGTTGCCCAGCCGACCGCGGCGCTGGTGGAAGGGGCATAGAAATGGAGCGCCTCGCCCTGACCTGCGGGCGTGCGCACCTCCACCCGGATGCCCAGATCGCCGCCGGTCCACCGATCGAACCAGTGGACGATGGGCAGCATGAAGGTCACGGAATCGCCGATGAACTTCGGATCGGTCCGGACACGGGCCGGGGCCGAAGCCAGGGCCACGGTCGACCAGTTCCAGAGTTCAGGAATCGTGCCGAATTTGCTGGTGCAGCGTCGCAGCCGGGGAAAGGTTACGGCCAGGCTCCAAAGCTCGGGCACTTCAAAATTGTAGACTGGGCGTTTCCCCAAAGGCGACCCGAAATCGACCATCTGGCGTCCCCGGTACGAAGGCGTCAGACGCCATGCGCCGTCCACCAGTTCTTCATAAGGCGCACTGACCGCGAGGAAGGTCGTTTCCAGGACGCCGTAGCCGCCGTTGCCCGAGCCGGCGCAGACAAAATGGAGGCGCACGTCATCTGCATCAGGATGGCGCGCCAGCCCGTCGGCGACCATGACATTGTCGATCCCGGGAAAGGTACCGGTGTCGATGAGGGCCGTAATGCCTGCAGCCTGCGCGGCTTCGTGCAGCCCCAGACGCACTTCGGTTGCCCGCCGATCGTCGCAGATGTCCACGTAGTTTACCCGGGCCACGATGGCGGCTGCCAGCAGCGTTGGCGGCAGGGTGCGGAAGGGACCGGCGCACTGGATGACCAGATCCAGGTCGGCGATCATGGCGGCCAGTTCATCGACCGACGTAGCAGTGAGATCGAGGAAGGCGAAACGACCGCGGCGGCCAAACTCGGCCACGACGGCAGCGCCTTTTGCCGCATCCCGGCCGGTAAGAATCAATTCGGCCGTCGTGTGCCGGAAGAGATCGTGCGCCACGGCCAAGCCGATCCGGCCCGTGCCGCCGACGATCAGAATGCGCTGGGTCATGCGTACCTCGCCTCATCAATCGTAAACCGGCGCCGGAGGTCGTCCGCTGCCGGGAAAGTGACAGCCACCATATGACCACACTGCTCCGTCCTATGCAAGCCGCCGACATTGCCGCCGCGCGCCGCCTCTGGCAAGCCGTGGAGGGGGTGGGCCT
>CAYZLP010000757.1:0-3175 GCA_964478635.1 uncultured Caldilineaceae bacterium | reverse complement strand
GTTTCACCGCTGTGCCACTCCAGGCGGCGCAAATCCGTCGCCTGGAGTGGCGTTGCCCTACACTCTCCAGACAATCTGTTCTGCAGAAAGACGTACTCTGATTATGAATCGTACACGTTTGATCTTCATCGGGATTGTGGTGCTGGCGTTGGTCATTGTCGGCGTCTCGCTCACGCTGCGGGGCGGTGGTGACGGCGACACAGCCGGTCTCACTATCGATCGTCCCGACGCGGTCAAAGTGCGGATTCTCACGGCCCTGCCGGTTGAGGAGTGGGTCAGAAGTGCCGCCGATGCCTTCAATGCCGGCGAAAATGTCATCGATGGCGTGCCCATCGAAGTGGAAATTGTCGGTATGGATGGGCTGGCTGCCCTGGGTCGCTGGGATCGGAACGAATTCGGTGCGTTGGCGGCCGACGTGCGGCCGGAGGACTTGAGCGAAACCGAATTGGCCGGGCTGGAAGATTTCCCCACCGCCTGGATTCCCGACAGTCGCTACCTGGTCGAACTGGCCAATGCTTCTTACAAGGAGCGACTTGGCCGGGACGTTTTTCTGACCGACGGCGAATACCGCGCTCGCCCCATCGCCGTCAGCCTCTTCACCTGGGGTCTGTACGATTCCCGGGCGGAGGTGTTGAATCAGAGATTTGGCGACATCGACTGGAACACGATCCACGACGCGGCCATTGCCAGGGGCGGATGGCCGGAACTGGGTGGGGATCCTTCCTGGGGCTTTTTCAAGCTCGTAGTGCCGAACCCTAACAAGAATGTCGGCGGCCTGGCGGCCATGATTGCCGCAGCCGGCGAATATTATGACCGCACCGACATCAGCGTCGAAGACGTCACCAATCCGGAGTTTCAGGCCTGGCTAAGCGAGCTCATGGGCGCGGTGACGGACTTCAGCAGCGCCAGCGCCTATACCGCCGAGGATTTCGCCCTCTTCGGCTACAGTGTAGGCGATGGGGGCCAGCTCCTGGAAAGCGATCTGCTGCAAAACATGGCCGGCATTCAGAACCGCTGGGAGGATCCCTTAGAGATTTACTATCCCGATTACGTGACATGGTTTGATTTCCCCTTCACGATTTGGGTGGGGCCCGAAACCAGCGCGCTGGAGAAGAATGCAGCCCTCGAATTTCAGCGCTTTTTGCTGAGCCCGGAGCAGCAGCAGGCGGCCTTGGCGGAGGGACTGCGCCCGGCAAATCCGGACGTTCCAGTCGATGCACTTGAAGACAGTCTCTTCGTCCGTTGGGCCGACCAGGGCGTCGAGGAAGTCGTCCCCCGCAGCACGGCCATGCGCAGCCCGGATCGGGACGTGCTCCTGACCCTGCTGCGCTGGTTCGAACTCAACGTGGGCCAGTAGGAGCGAACGATGAGCAAAAAGCAAGCTTCGGCGGATCGATCCGCACGGCGCGATCAGCGCACGCTGCTTATCATCGTCGGCGCCGTGATGGCCCTGCTCTTGGTCTGCTCGGTCACCTTCTCGGTGGGGACCTACTGGCTGGCCACTTCGATCCAGGACAACGCCAACGACGTGGTAGAGGCGCCGGACGCCCCCATGGCCTGGCCGGCGGACAGCGCCGAACTGACCGTGGCGGCCTCCCCGGTCATGGAGCCGGTCTTGCGCGATCTGGCCGAAGAATTCAACCGGCAGGAGCTCAGGACGCCCGACGGCAATCGGATGCAGGTAGACGTTCTGCCCTACGAACCGGAGCAGATGGTCAGCGCGGCGCTGCGCGCGCCCACATTCCAGGCCATGTCGCCGGATAGCAGTCTCTGGCTGGATCGGCTGGAGCAGGCCTGGGCGACAGCCGCTGCGGAGACGGACGCTGATGCCGGGGCCCAAGGAACCATCCCGATTGGCCAACAGCGGGTGGCCTCCCAGATCCGATATGCGGTGAGCCCTATCGTCATTGCGGCCTGGGAGGATGCGGCCCGGGAGTTGGGCTGGCCGGAAGCAGTTGGCTGGCAAGACTTGCAGCAAACCGCCACCAACAATCCGGATTTCAAATGGAATCACCCGAGCACGAGCACGGCAGCCGGTCTGCTGGCTACGCTGGCCGAGTTCTACGCCGGTGCAGGCATAACCCGGGGGCTCACTGCCGAAGCGGCCACTGCGCCGGAGACCCTGGCCTATGTCCAGGCCGTGGAGTCGACAGTGCGCTTCTATGGGGAAGGCGAGGAAGTCATCGTCGAGCGGCTGGCGGCCGAAGGGCGCGATTTCCTGGATGCCTTCGTCGGCCAGGAGCGGGTCGTCATCGACTGGAATCAAACGCGGCCGGACGAACCGCTGGTGGCCATCTACCCGGCCGAAGGCACTCTGTGGACCGATCATCCGCTGGCGCTCCTGGAGTTGGGCAGCCGGAACGATGAACCGGCCGTCACCGAGAACCAGCGCTTGACTTTTCAGGCCTTTGCCGACTTTCTGACCGAACCGGCAACCCAACAGCAACTGCTGGCCGCGGGCTATCGCCCGGCCAACCTGGACATTGCCCTGGATGCGCCGGGGAGTCCTTTTGTCGATAGCGAAGCGGTCGACTGGCGGCAGCCCCAGACTACGCTGCAGATGCCGTCACCCGCCGTGATCGACGTGGTGCAGGACGTTTGGTATCTCACCAAACGACCGACCAATGTCTATCTGGTCGTCGATACAAGCGGCAGCATGGAGGGCGTCAAGATCGATGCGACGCGGGATGCATTGGCCTCCTTTGTCGAGCAAATCCGGGGACAACAGGATCAGATCGGCATGATCGAGTTTGGCACGGGTCTCAAGTCTTTCACGCCCCTGCGGCCGATGGACGATACCAATCGCGCCGACATGATCGCGCAGATTGACCGGCTGGATGCATACGGCGACACGGCCCTGACCGACGCCGTCTACAGCGCCGTGGCCGACCTGGTGGCACAAGGAAACACAGGCTCGATCAACGCAATTGTGGTGATGACTGACGGACGGGAAAACGCCAGCCAGTACGGAAGCCGGGACGTTCGCCGGCTGCTCGACGGCACAGATTCGCCACCCGTGATCTTCACCATCGGCTTCGGCCGGGATGCGGATGAGCGGCTCCTGCGAGATCTGGCCGAGATTGGCGGTGGTCAGTTCCGCCGGGCCGACGAAACCGAGATCGAAGAACTCTATCGCACGATTTCGACCTATTTCTAGTAAATCCCGGCGGAAATA
>CAYZLP010000756.1:2101-3178 GCA_964478635.1 uncultured Caldilineaceae bacterium | reverse complement strand
AAGTGATGACAATGTTATTCGCGCTCTTGCTGCTGGCTGCCTGTGGAAGCCCGGCCGCGCCCGTTGCGGAAGCGCCCGCAGCGGTGGAGGCGGCGCCGGTAGAAGTGGCCGCCGCCCTGGAGCTGCCGGCCAGCGTCGATGTCCAGACCGTGGCCGAAATCAAGGAGCGGGAGGACGTCGTCGTGCTGGACGTGCGCGAGCAGTGGGAATACGACGAAGCCCACATTCCCGGCGTCGTCCATATTCCCATGAATGATGTGCCGGCGCGCTTGAGCGAGATTCCCACCGACCAGACCGTCATCGTGAGCTGCCGCAGCGGCAACCGCAGCGGACAGGTGACCAACTTCTTGCGCGACCAGGGTTTCGAAAACGTGCACAACATGGATGGCGGCATTCTTGCCTGGCAGGCTGCCGGGCTGCCGGTGGAGTAGCACCAGTCATGTTCAAGGATCGGCTCGGCCGTGCCTGGGCTGAAACCCGCCGTCTGGCCTTGATGACGCTGGGCGTGATCATTGCCAGCTTTGGGTACGCCGTTTTTCTGGTGCCGTATAACGTCTCGGCCGGTGGCCTGGGCGGCGTGAGCATCATCATCAACCACTTCACGGGTTGGTCGATCGGGCTCCTCTATCTGTTGCTCAACATACCCATGCTTGTGTTGGGATACTTCTATCTGGGACGCTGGCGTTTTCTCTATCGGACCGTCATCGCTGTGGTGATCTTCTCCGTCGCGACCGACCTTTTTATTGCCTATCTGCCCCGGATGGTCGACCAATATCCGCTGACGGAAAATGTCCTGCTGGCGACCATTTACGGCGGTATCATCGGCGGCATCGGCGGCGGGCTGATTTATCGTGCGAGTGCAACTGCCGGCGGGACGGGGATTCTCGGTCGGGTCGTGCAGATCAAGACGGGCATCCCGTTGAGCCAGGTCTACCTCTACACCGATGGTATCATCGTCATCGCCATGGGCCTGGTTTTTGGATGGGAAATTTCTCTCTACGCCATGCTCGCCCTCTTCCTGAATGGCATTGCCTCTGATTATGTGCTGGAAGGGCCGAGCAGCGTGCGCACGGTGAC
>CAYZLP010000756.1:0-2001 GCA_964478635.1 uncultured Caldilineaceae bacterium | reverse complement strand
CGCCAGAATATGGCGACCAAGCGCTGGGTGATCATTGCCACCGAACGCGCCAAGCGGCCGAGTGAGTTGACGCCGCTTTCGACCACCGATCCGTCCAGGCTGCCGGTCTACGATCCCGCTTGCCCCTTTTGCCCCGGCAACGAAGAGATGGAGTTGGAGCGCCTGCGCTCGCCTTTCGTGGGCGAATGGCAGGTGCGCGTCGTGGCGAATCTTTATCCTGCCCTCCGGGACGAGGGCGCACGGGTGCGTTCCTACGACGGGGTCCATCGCAACATTACGGCCGTGGGCTATCACGATATTGTGGTGGAGACGCCCCTCCACAATGCGTGTACGGCCCTCCGTCCGGTTGGTGAACTGGGTTTGGTCTTCTCGGCGTTTCAACAGCGCGGTCTGCAGATCGCCCAGGATCCGCGCGTCGAGCACGTGATCTACTTCAAGAATCACGGTACGATGGCCGGCAGTTCCATGCCCCATCCCCACGCTCAGATCATCGGCCTGCCCATCGTGCCTGCCGACATCCGCTCGCGCATCGAGGAGGCCCGGCGCTATTTCGATGACACGGGCGACTGCGTACTCTGCACCATGCTGGCCCGGGAGCGGGACGATGGTCGGCGCATTGTGGTGGAAGGGGAACATGCAACCGCATTCGTGCCCTATGCGGCGTTTTCGCCGTTTCACATGTGGATCGTCCCCCACTGCCACGAAGCCCATTTTCGTAACGCTGGCGTTGTAGACCGTCAGGCAGTCGCCTCCGTTCTGCACACGATCTTGCGCAAGCTCTACATTGGCGTGGGCAATCCCGACTTCAACTATGTGATCCGTTCGGCCCCGGTCTACGACGGCAACAATGAATATCTTCACTGGTATGTCACTGTCGTGCCCCGCGTCACCCAAATGGCCGGTTTTGAGCTGGGCGCCGACATGTTTATCAACCCGACGCTGCCCGAGGAGAGCGCGGCGTTCCTACGGGGGATTGAAGTCTGATGGATATTCTCGAACACAATCGCAAATCCTGGGACAAGGCGGTGGCCGAAAAGAGCATCTGGACCGTGCCGGTGAGCCCGAACGAGATCGCCCGAGCCCGGAACGGCGACTGGGAGATCGTGCTGACGCCCGAGAAGGCCGTGCCCCGCGCGTGGTTTCCGGCCGATCTGCACGGCGTGGATCTCCTCTGCCTGGCCGGCGGCGGCGGTCAGCAGGGGCCGATTCTGGCCGCAGCCGGCGCCCGAGTGACCGTTGTCGACAATTCGGAGCGCCAGCTTGCCCAGGATCGGCTGGTGGCGGAACGGGAGGGGCTGGAGCTGGCGCTTGTCCAGGGGGACATGGCCGATCTCTCCCTCTTTGCCGACGAAAGTTTCGATCTGATCGTCCACCCCACCTCGAATCTCTTCGTCCCGGATGTGCGGCCGGTCTGGCGCGAGGCGTTTCGGGTGCTGCGCCCGGGTGGGATGCTGCTGGCGGGCTTTCTCAATCCCGTCTTCTATCTGTTCGACGCCGACCTGGCCGACAACGGACAGTACGAGGTGCGCTACAAGCTGCCCTATTCGGACTTGACGAGCCTGCCCGAAGAGCGGCGCCGGAAATATATCGACGATCTGAGCGCACTGGAGTTCGGCCATACCCTGACCGATCAAATTGGCGGCCAGATCGACGCTGGCTTCGTGATCACCGGCTTCTATGAAGACCGCTGGACGGGCCAGGCGCTTTCTGAGTTAATGGAGCCCTATATCGCCACCCGGGCGCTGAAGCCGGTTTAGCAAGACACGCGCGGCGGCATTCCGGGATTCGGCCAGTGTCATTCCGGGATTCGGCCAGTGCCGCTCCGGTAACCAAAGAGGCTGTGGCCGAATCCCGGAATGGTAGCGATCGAATCCCGAAATGACGTTGCTCCACCTTTCATCCAAATCCAATCGCGAGGCTTAGAGTTCATGACGACCTGGCAAACTTATCTTGACGAAAACGAAGCGCGCTTCACGGAAGAGCTGCTCGACTTTCTGCGCA
>CAYZLP010000755.1:0-3186 GCA_964478635.1 uncultured Caldilineaceae bacterium | reverse complement strand
GTCACCGGCGCGGCCGAGGATCCCACCTCCTTCGTGCGTTCGGTGAACGTCAAGCCGTCGGGCGGAGAATTCCAGTTGGCCGCCGGGACCGAGTCCTGGAGCTTCGGCTGGGAGACCGCAGCCTTGAGCGACGGCCCGCAGACCCTAACGGTTGAAGCCACGGACGCAGTCGGCAACACCGGTTCGCAGAGCGTCTGGCACACGACGCTCGACACGACGCCGCCGGCTGTGGCGTTTTCGGCGCCGTCGGGTCCGATCCGGCCGACGCGTGCCGAGGACGGTCGCTGGCTCGTTTCGCTCAGCGGCAGCGTCAGCGATCCTGCAGCGGGTTTGCTGCCCGGCAGCGGCGTCTCGTCCGTAGAGGTGCTGCTGCAGGGCCAGGATCAGCTGACCGGTCTCGGCTGGCAGGAGGCTACGCTCGACGGCTCCGGCAGCTGGTCCATCGACTATGTGATGCCGGTCTTTGGGGCCAGCGGCCAGAGCGTGCCCGACCCCACGGGCGTCTACACGGCCGCCGTGCGCGCTACCGACAACGTGTCCAACATGACGCCGGCAAGCGCCTATCCGGCGATATCGATCCTGGTCGATGGTGACGGACCTGCGATTGAACCCTCTACAGCACTGTCCAACACGACCGTGATTTCCCGCGCGACCGAGATCGGTGGCACAGTCTTGGCGAGCGATACGGTAGAGTCGATCGAGGTCAATCTCGTGCCGGGGGCGCAGATGGGCGCGCTGAATAACAGCGTTCTACATCTGCCCATGAATGAGAACCTGGCCAGCGCATACTTCGACGACCAGTCGGGCAGCAATCATAATGCGACGTGCAGCGTCGACCATTGTCCGACCGTGGGTGAGCAGGGTCAGCTCGACCTTGCCTTCGGCTTCGACGGCAGTGACGATTACCTGGATACCGGCGCGGGGATAGTCGATCTCAGTACCGCCGACTTCACCATCAGCACATGGGTCAAGACGACCGGGTCCGCGATGGCGATTGTCACGAAAAACAATAGCAACACTACCTGGCAGACAGGCGAAAAGAGCTTCTACATTAACAGCGCAGGTGTGCCTGACTTCGTGGGCTGGGGCGACAACTATATCCGCGGCACGACGCCGGTCAATGATGGTGAATGGCATCATGTGGCGGTCGCGTGGACGTATAGCGGCGCCGGCGCCGCTGGCGTCGGCAAGATCTATGTCGATGGGGTTGACGACACTGCCTCCACAACCAACTACGACGCCCAGCACGCCGACAACAGCGGCGACACCGTCAAAATCGGGCGTCCCAACTACGGGAATGAAGCGCCCAAATTCTATGACGGTCTCATGGACGAAGTGGTCGTTTACCAGCGTGCGCTGACCGACTTCGAGGTAGCCAATCTCTACGCCTATGGTCTCAACCAGTGGCAGAGCGCAAGCCTGAACGGCGATGTCTGGCGCTACCAGATTCCCGGCGGTGACGCCGGCATCGAGGGGCTCTTCCAGCTCAACGTGCGCGGTACGGACGAAGTTGGCAATGTCACCCCCCAGGGCGGCCAACGGGTCTGGCGCGGCGAGATCGACACCAAGTCGCCGGCCATCACCGTGCCGGTGACCATCACCACCGCAGGCGGTCTGACCACGACGGTCTTCGAGTGCAACACCACCGACTTCAGCCTCGACGACGACACAAGCTGCGTCGCAGACTGGGATCCGCCCAGCTTCCGCGAAAGCGATCGCACCTTCACCAACTATGGCGACGTGAATCTCTGGTATGGCGCCACCTTCACCGAAACGCAACGCCTCTACGCCATCGACGCCACTAGCGTCTACACGAAAGAGACGCCGGTGCCGAACGTCAACGTCACGGCCTGCGACAGCTATGGACACTGCACGACAGTGGCCTCCGACGTGCATCGGGAGAATATTGAAGATCTGGCCGCCAGACCGCTCTCACCCTTGCCGGGCGACGTCTTCACCTCCCTCGATCCGATCCGGATGATGGGACACGTCTTTGCCGCCCAGGGACGCGCCGCGCTGATCGTGCAGATTGACGGCGCCATGGTCCACCAGCAGGTCTGGTACGACGACGAAACCGTCGATGAGGAGTGGTCCTTCTCCTGGACGCCGCCGGGCAGCGGAGCGTACACCATCCAACCCATACTCTATGACTGGGCCGACTATCTGGCCAATTTCATCAACGAAGCGCCGCCTGTTCCTTCATTGGATCCGTCCGCTGCGCCGTCAAGCGAGTCACCGCAAGCGCCTGCGCCGGCAGTGGAGCTGCCGGAAGGCATTGAGCTCAAGGCGGAAGCTTACTTCCCGCTGATCTTCGGACGCGCTGGGCGCAGCGACGCCCGTCAGGCGGACGGTCTCTATCGCACCTACCTGCCGTTGGTCGCCACCAAGATCGATGACGTCGACGACAGCGCCCAACCTGGCTCCGTCATCTATGTCGATCTGGAGCCGCCGTCGGTGACCATCGAACCTACGCTGTTGACCGCCGAGCAGCAGCGGGGCGGAATCGGCCTACTCATTTCCGGCTCGGCTACAGACGACGCCAAGCTCTACGCCATCGAGATGCGCATCAATGATGAGCCCTGGCAGCAGGTTACGCTTGATGAAAGTGGAGAATGGCGTCACATCTGGGCCTTCAATTCCCCGCTTACCGGCGAAACCATCGACCTCACAGTGCGCGCCGCCGACATCGCTGGACGAACGACAACAGTGACCGAGAGCGTCTACGTCGACATGGTCTCGCCCGAATCGGCCAGCGCTTCCATCTTCTATATTGACGAGTCCGGCCAGCGCCAGCCCGCTCCCGAAAGTGCTGCGCCGATTGCCACGTCGACCCTGGGCGTGACCTGGGATGCGCTTGAAGGTCAAGGGACCATCACCTACGAGGTGGGTTTCAGTCGCCAGCGGACCATCGATGAAGACAATCTGACGAGCTACGACGGCGCCGGTGAACAGACGCAATCTGTGCAGCCGGGCGACCGCTGGTATGCCACGGTGCGCTATGTCGATGAGGTAGGCAATACAAATACAGCCGTCCTGGGCCCGGTGACGATCCGGGCGGGAGATGCTACAAGATAACGAGTCGGGCGCGAATCACGCTGCTTTCTGTGCGGGCAGCAACACCATTCTGCAAAGAATGGAGAGATACCAGTCACAGTTAACCATAAACATGAGGACTCATGAACCATT
>CAYZLP010000754.1:0-3198 GCA_964478635.1 uncultured Caldilineaceae bacterium | reverse complement strand
TGGGCTTCCGGGAGGGGAAAGGTGCCTTCGAGTTCGATCGGGTTCTGGGTGGCAATGACCAGGAAGGGACTGGGCAAATCGGTCGTTTCGCCGTCCAGGGTGATCTGGTGCTCTTGCATGGCCTCCAGAAGGCTAGACTGGGTACGGGGCGTGGCCCGGTTGATTTCATCGGCCAGCAGAATCTGGCTGAAAACCGGTCCCGGCCGGAATTCAAACGCCTGCTCTTTCTGGTTGAAGAAATTGATGCCCGTCACGTCGCTGGGCAGCAGGTCGGGCGTGAACTGGATGCGGGCAAAGGAGCAGTCAATGCTGCGGGCCAGGGCCTTGGCCAGGGTCGTCTTGCCGATCCCGGGTACGTCTTCCAACAGAATGTGGCCGTCGCAGAGCAGGGCGACCAGCATGAGTTCAACGACATTGCGCTTCCCGACGATGACGGTGGCGACGTTATCTTGGACGGCAGCGGACAGCTCGGCAAATTTCATGCAGACACTCCGGCGATTTGATTGGCTTTCGGGTAGTCTATCCGCTAAGCAGCCGGGGGTCAATTCCGGCCCCGTTTCGTGTTAGGGGCAGACTTCCCGGAAGTTAACATGCGCCGCTGCTGCGTCACGGGGGATGATAATCCGTAAGAATCGGCTTGATCAGCGTCATCCTGTTACTTCACAATGAAAAAGGGTACGATAGCGAGTGAAGCAGGCGTTAGTTCGTCCGATTCTTGCCGGAAAGTCTGCCCGGAACTCTGCCTCGCACTCCCGTGCGGGCAAGGCATTCCGTGTACCGGCATCTGCTTTTTTGACGTCCATGGACGCCCGTTCTATAATTCACGCGTTTGTAGAATCGCATCGCAGTTGCGCACGAGGCGCGGGCTGAGTTTGCCGGCCCCGAATAGGTCAGCATGACGAAGCTGTATTCTCTGCGTGACTGCAATGGCATCAATCTTCCTCTTGGCAACCTAACCATGCGGACAAGAATGGAAATCTAGCAGGAGTACTGTGATTTTATGCGCAACAACACACTGGTGCTGATCGGCATCCTCATTCTGACCGCGATTGCCCTCTATATCGCGCTCCCCATTGATCATCCCGACTGGTTGGAACGCGGGGTGAATCCCGGGACCGACATGCCGCGCGAGTTGCGTGACATCAAGTTGGGACTTGACTTGCGCGGCGGTACGCAGGTCTTACTCGAAGCCGAACCGGTCGCCGGCCAGGAGATCGATACCGGCGCAATGGACACGGCCAAGCTGATTGTCGAGAACCGGGTCAACGGCCTGGGTGTAGCCGAAGCCGTCGTGCAACGCCAGGGCGAAGAGCGCCTCATCGTTGAATTGCCCGGCGTGGACAACGCGGACCAGGCGGTGGAGACGATTCGCTCCACCGGCCAGCTGGAATTTGTGGACGCGGCCGGCATGCCCCTGGGACAGGGCATGATCATCAACACGACCAACAATCCGACCAAGGCGGCCGATTTCCAGACAGCCGTCCAGAGCGGCCTGGTTGAGCCTGCTGCGGTGCCCTATCCGGATCAGGTCTTCCAGACGGTCATGACCGGCGACATTCTGCGCAATGCCCTGGCCACCCAGGATCAATTTGGCCAGTGGGAGATCGGCTTTGAGCTGACCGGGGACGGCAGCGATCAATTCTATAATTATACCCGGGCCAACATCGGTGAGCCGCTGGCCATTGTGTTGGATGGTCAGGTGCTCTCTGCACCGACCATCAATGCGGCCATCCGTGACCAAGGCGTCATCTCGGGCCAGTTTAGCCAGACGGAGGCCGATTCTCTGGCTGTGCAGATGCGTTACGGCGCCTTGCCGGTGCCGCTGGCTGTGGCCGATATCAGCACCATCGGCGCCAGCCTGGGCCAGGATTCGGTTGAAAGCAGCCTCATCGCCGGTCTGATCGGCATGGGCGCCGTCTTCCTCTTCATGCTGCTCATCTACCGGCTGCCGGGCTTCATCGCCGACATTGCCTTGATCATCTACATCATCTTTAACATCGCTATCTACAAGCTGGTGCCGGTGACGCTGACGCTGGCCGGGATTGCCGGTTTCCTGCTCTCCATCGGCATGGCGGTCGATGCCAATATTCTCATTTTTGAGCGCATGAAGGAAGAGCTGCGCGTCGGCCGTTCCCTCCGGCTGGCGGTCGAAGCCGGCTTCAGCCGGGCCTGGCCGGCCATTCGCGACGGCAACCTGTCGACGCTCATCAGCTGCGGCGTGCTCTTCTGGTTCGGCAATACCTTCGGCGCCAGCGTGGTGAAGGGCTTTGCCGTCACCCTGGCCATCGGTGTGTTGCTCTCCATGTTCACGGCCGTCTTCATCACGCGCACGTTCATGCGGACGATTCTGGCCTCACGCAGCAACAAGATGTCGGAATCCAGCGCGCTGCTCGGCACGTAGGCACTCTGTTGATTATTCTGAGTTATCCGCTCCATATCTGAGGAGTTACTGATGTTTCACATTGTCGAAAAGCGCCGGCTTTGGTTCACCCTTTCAGCCCTGGCCATTTTGCCCGGCATCATTTTTATGATTTACTCGCTGGCCACAACCGGCCAAATGCTGCCCTTGAGCATCGACTACACGGGCGGTACGCTTTGGGAAATCCGCTTTCAAGAGCCCGTGGCGCCTACCCAGGCGCGGCAGGTCTTCGTCGATCGGGGCTACAGCGACACGGTGGCCTTTAACGTGGGCGATGACAACACCGTGCAGGTCAAGCTCAAGACGCTGGATGCAGCCCAGAAAGAGACCCTCATCAACGATCTGAATGCTGCCTTCGGGGAATTTGAAGAGCGCTCCTATCGCAGCATAGGCCCCACCATCGGTACCGAGGTGAGCCGGGCTGCCTTGCTCGCTGTGGCCATTGCTTCGCTACTCATCCTGCTCTACATCGCTTTGGCCTTCCGGCAGGTCTCCCATCCCTTCCGCTACGGCACCTGCGCCGTGATTGCTTTGGTACACGATGTCTTGATCACCATTACCTTCCTGGCCATCATGAATTTGTTGGTGGGCTGGGAAGCCGACGCGCTCTTCCTGACGGCGATCCTGACCGTCATCGGTTTCAGCGTCAACGACACCATCGTGGTCTTCGACCGCATCCGCGAGAATCTAAAGCGTTACCGGGGCGAATCCTTTGCCACGGTCGCCAATCGTAGTCTGGTGGAGACATTCCAGCGTTCCATCGCTACCCAGGTTACGGC
>CAYZLP010000753.1:0-3199 GCA_964478635.1 uncultured Caldilineaceae bacterium | reverse complement strand
GCCGTCGAAGAAGACCGCCTGACCGCTCTGCAAGCGCTCTTCAAGTCCATGCTGCACCAGCTTATGACCGGCCAGATTCGGCTGTTGCGTGATGAGGGGCTGTGCAGGACAAACGAGAAGAGCTATGCCTGAACTTGCGCGCTTTTTCGGCATTATCATTACCATCTACATGGAAGGACATGAACCGCATCAGGTTCCCCACTTCCATGTGCGCTATAATGAGTATCGGGCGTCCTACAGCATCGACCCGATTGCCCAGTTGGCGGGCGCACTGCCGCGTCGTCAGCAGCGGCTGGTCGAAGCCTGGGCGGAGCTACACCAGCAGGAATTGGTCGAAAGTTGGCAGCGCATTCAACAGGGACGAAGCACGCCTCGCATTCGTGGCCTGGAATAGAATTCGTTGACGGGAGAAGAATCTATGAGCCATCCACTCTATGATGTGACCGAATTTGAATTGCTTGAAGCCTACACGGTGCGCGTCACCTTTGACGACGGCACGTCGCAGGTGGTCGACCTGGAGCCGGTGCTCTACGGCGAGATATACGGCCCGTTGCGTGACCCGGATTTCTTCCGGCAGGTGCGTCTCGACCCCGAAGTCAGGACGTTGGTCTGGCCCAATGGTGCGGATTTCGACCCCTACGTGTTGCATGAATGGCCGCGCGTGGTCGACGACCTGGCACGGCGGTTGCGCGTGACGGCCTAAACACTGCGCACGCATCCATCCTGGAATGCCCCCATGAGTCGCATCACCGAAAAACGTGACGTTCAAGACCAACTCATCAACTACCTGACCGGCATCGGCTGGACGTTCATCGAGCGCTTCGAGCTGCCGGCCTGGCGCGCCAACAGCGACCGGGAGCCCTTCCTGACCGACGTGTTGCGCAAGCAAATCGCCGCGCTCAACGGCTGGTCCGAGGACGACCCGCGCATTGCCGATATGGTGCGCCGCCTGCGCCTGCTGCCGGCCACGTTGGAGGGCAACGAGCATTTTGTCGCCGCCCTGCGCAACCGCTGGACAGCCTACGACGACCGCCAGCAGCGCGAGTTCAACGTCACGCTCATCGACTACGACGAGCCTGCCAACAACACCTACCATTTCAGCGAAGAGGTCTGGTTCGAGGACCGGGACCGGCGTCGGCTGGACATAGTGCTCTACGTCAACGGCCTGCCCGTGGCGCTCATCGAGAATAAGTCGCCCAAGCTGCTGGACCCCGGCCAGGAAGGCTTTGACCAGGTCCAGAAGACCTACACGGCCAACATCCCCGAATTCATCAAGTATCCCGTGCCTTTCGCCATCTGCGCCACGCGCCTGGAATATGGCGCAACCTGGAACCCCAGCCTCAACGCCTTCTACAAGTGGAAGGTGGATGGCCGGGACTTCGGGCTGGAGGCCCTCAGCAAAAGCTTCTTCGCCAAGGAGCAGGTGCTGCGCCTGCTGCGCGATTACACCATCTTCTACCGCATGGATGACGCCTTGCAGAAGTTCATTCTGCGCCCCCACCAGATGCGCGCGGTGGAGAAGATAGTCGAGCGCGTGGTGGCCGGTCAGGATGGCGGCAGCCTGCCTACAACCGGCCTGGAGTGGCACACCCAGGGCTCCGGCAAGACGCTGACCATGATTGTGAGCGCCAGCAAGCTGCGCCGCCAGGACGAGCTGAACAACCCCACGCTCCTGATTGTGGTGGACCGCATCGAGCTGGAAACCCAGATGACCCAGAACCTGGAAGCCTTCGGCCTGGACGCCATCCGCGCTACCAGCCGCCGCCACCTGCAGGAGCTGCTGGAGAACGATACGCGCGGCGTCATTGTCACCACGATTCACAAGTTCGAGAACATGCCCAAGAACCTGCTCACCCGCCGCAATGTGGTCATGCTGGTGGATGAGGCCCACCGCAGCCAGGAGGGGGACCTGGGCATCTTCCTGCGCGCCGCCCTGCCCAACGCCTTCCGCTTCGGCTTCACCGGCACGCCTATCGACCGGGGCAAGGTGGGCAAGGGTACCTATGAGACCTTCGGCGCAAAGGGCGACCCCCAGGGCGTCCACGACCAGTACAGCATCAACGAGAGCATCGAGGACGGCACCACCCTGCCCCTCTACTACACCCTGGCCCCCACCGAACTCTGGGTCGATAAGCTCAAGCTGGAGAGCCAGTTTGCCGACCTGCTGGACGAGTTCTGGGAGTTGGTGGACGAAGAGGGCGCTGGCACTCAGGAAGCCCTGAGCCGCTTGCTGCAGCGGGCCGACAAGCTCATGGCCGTGCTCAAAGCGCCCCAGCGCATCGACGCCATCGCCGCGCACATAGCCCAGCACTATCAGGAGAACGTCCTGCCTCGTGGCTTCAAGGCCCTGGTCGTCACGCCCGACCGGGAAGCCTGCGACCTCTACAAGCGCGCGCTCGACCAGTACCTGCCCACCGAGTGGAGCGCCGTGGTCTACTCCCAGAATCCCAAGAAGGATTCGGAGGCCATGCAGGAGCACTACCTGGACGACGAAGAAGAGAAGCGGGTGCGCAAAGCCTTCCGCGACCCGAAGAAGGAACCCAGGCTGCTCATCGTCACCCAGAAGCTGCTCACAGGCTACGATGCGCCCGTCGCCTATGCCATGTACCTGGACAAGCCCCTCAAGGACCACACCCTGCTCCAGGCCATCGCCAGGGTCAACCGCCCCTATCCCGACAAAGCGAGCGGCCTGATTGTGGACTACATCGGCGTCTTCAAGGACTTGCAGCGCGCGCTGGCCTTCGACCAGGGTGACTACGACCGGGGCCTCATCGACCTGGAAGCGCTCAAGACGCGTTTTGTGACGCTGCTCAACGAGATTCAGACCGCGCTGCAGCCGGTAGACCCCCACAACGCCGATGGCCGCATCGACCGCCTGCTGGACCATTTCTGGGACGAGGGACGGCGGGAGCATTTCTTCCAGCAGTTCAAGGACCTGCAGATGGCCTACGAGGTTCTTTCGCCCGACCCCTTCCTCTACGATTCCATGCGGCCCTACGCCGAACTGGCCGACATCTACGCTACGGTGCGCAGCTACTTCGACCCCCAGGCTGAGAAGCGAAGGCTGGAAGGCGAGCTGCTGCAGAAGACCGATAAACTCATCCGGGAGCAGGTGCAGGTGGCCTACGTGGCCGAACCCTTGCCCCTCTATCCCATCAACCGCAACATTGCCGACGTCATCGACCGGGACAACATCTCC
>CAYZLP010000752.1:0-3199 GCA_964478635.1 uncultured Caldilineaceae bacterium | reverse complement strand
GCGGTTGGAAACCGCACCTACGATTACCGGAATATTTCTTCAATCATTAAGAAACCGCACCTATTGTCAATCCGCGGTCAGCCGAAGGACTCCCAATGCCAGAGCGCCTGCAGATCGATAGCCGGCCCCATACACAACTGTAGCCTGAGCGAGTCGAAGGCGGTCCGCCTTCGACTCGCTCAGGCTACGAAGCCAATTCATCGCCGGATTGCGCCATGCCGGGCCCGCAGAGAACGATCCCTACATCAACCCATTCACAGCTTCAACTTCGGCTTCAACCGCAACCTCCCCCACATCCGCCTCGATCGCCTTGCGCAGCGCCACTGTCAGCATATGCTCCAGAATCAGATGGATGTCCTCGATCTGCTCCACGCAATAGTTGGGGACCACAATCGGGATGTCGGCCATGGCGGCCAGCTGACCGCCGTCATAGCCGCTGAAGCCGATGGTCGTCGCGCCGACCCGGTTGGCCAGCTCGACGGCCCGGATCACGTTGGCCGAATTGCCGCTGGTCGAAATGGCGACCAGAATGTCTTCCCGACGCACGAAATTCGCCAGCTGTTCGGCGAAGACATTGTCATAGCCCACGTCGTTGGCCAACGCCGAAAAGGTGGCCATGTTGTCGGTCAGGGCCATCACGCGAAAGCGAGGATGGCCGGGCATGACCGTATTTTTGCCCAGGTCGCACGCCATGTGCGACGCGGTGGATGCACTGCCGCCGTTGCCGACGACGAAAACCTGCCGATCCTCCACCCGGGCCCGATGCAGGGCATCGACACAGGCTTCCAATGCTGCCAGCGGCAGGGCGCCCAGCGTCTCCTGCATCTCGGCCACATATGATTCAAAAAGGCTCATCACACACTCCTATTGCGGGGAAAGAAACTGTGTAACTCAGCACTTCGCGATTTGTCATTCTGAGCGAGTCTGCGTTAAATCTTCGAATTCAGCGAGAGTCCAGCGAAGAATCTCGTCTGCCCAACGAAACTTGTGCATTAGAAGCGGGTCCGTGCAGTCACCTTCAGCTCGACAAGATGCCAGCGAGGAATCTCGTCCTTCGTCGAATCGTGAACTACGGCTACTTCTATGCGTTACCGGCGTACGTTAAAGATCACCTTCGTCCCGTCCCGCTCCAGCCGGAAGGGAAGTTCATGCAGTCCGGCCAGCGCGTAGCGCACATCATCCTGAACGCCCGGCGGACAGTAGAGGAGCAGAAACCCGCCTCCGCCTGCGCCCGTGACCTTGCCGCCCAGCGCGCCGGCCTGGCGCGCGGCCAGATACATTTCGTTGATGGCAGGATTGCTGATTTTCGAGGCCAGCTGCTGTTTGAAGATCCAGCCCTCATGCAGCAGAGCGCCGAAGCGATCCAGATCCTGGCTTTGCAGCGCTTGCGTCGCCTGTTCCACCATGCCCTTCAGCTCGCGGAGCACCGCGCGCCGGTCGTTGATATTCGCCCGCTGCTCATCCAGGACCGACTCGGCCTTACGCGAGACGTTGGTGTAGAAGAGCAGCAAGCGGTCGTTCAGCTTACGTAGCGTCACGGCCGGGATGGCCAACCGCTCGACGGAGACCTCGCCGTCCGTCTGGAAGCGGAAGATGCGCTGGCCGCCGTAGGCCGCAATGTACTGATCCTGGACGCCAATCGGTTTGCCCAGGACGTCGATCTCGATTTCGCACGCTTCCCGGGCCAGGCTTTCCTGATCCTTGGTGATGCCCTGGTAGGTGTACATGGCATTGAGCAACCCGACCGTGACCGTGCTGGAAGAGCCCAGGCCCGACCCCGCCGACGGAATATCGGCCATGGTGGAAATCTCTACCTGGCGCAGAACGCCCGTCTTGCGCATGCATTCCCGGACCAGCTCATGCTGCAATTCGTCGATGTGATCGACCATCTCCGTGCGCGTATAGCCGACGCGAATCTTTTCGTCGAAGCGCTCCTTGATGATCACATAGATATACTTGTCGATGGCCGAGGAAAGGACGCAGCCCCCCTCTTGCAGAAAATATTCCCGGAAGTCTGTCCCGCCGCCGAAGAAGCTCACGCGGATGGGCGTCTGTGTGATGATCATTGATGTTCCCGCGTTGTTGGATGGTTTATTCGTTTACTGCACAGAATGATTTGCCACCGTAGCCGGATGCTCATTAACCACCGTAGCCTGAGCCTGTCGAAGGCGGATCCGCCTTCGACAGGCTCAGGCTACGGTGAAGCGGTTACGTCGTAAGCTTGCTCAACACCACCGCATCTGCCCGCCCGTTGGCCAGAGCAAGACCTGCCGGCGTGCCGATATCGATCAGGAACTCACCCGCCTCGAGCTCCTGCCCGAAGACCGGCATCCCGATCTTGAGCAGCTTGGGCAGCAGGTGATGTCCGAAATCATAGGGCGTTTCACTGGGAACGTAGGCCAAGATGCCCGGATCCGCAATGCACATGCCCGCGTTGGCCAAATCGGTGAAGACTTCGGCCATGGGCGGTTTCTCCACGAAGCGCATGACGCGGCCCCTATCATCCAACTCAACCAGACCACATTCGTGGGGATTTTTCACCCGGTAGAGCGCGAGGCTCATGCTCGGTTGGTCCTCGGTCAGCGCGGCTCGTTGGGCCTCATGAAATGCGGCCAACCTGGCCAGATCGAGATTGGTATAGACATCGCCGTAGACCAAAACGAAGGGCTCGTCCAAGAAGTTGCTCAGGCGCTTGGCCGCGCCGGCCGTGCCCAGAAGCCTGGTTTCGTAGGAGTAGACGATACTCACGCCCAGGTTGCTGCCGTCGCCCAACGCGTCGGTGATGGCCTCAGGCTTGTGGTGGAGATTGATGGCGATCTCGGTCACGCCATACTGGCGCAACCACTCAACCAGATAGACGAGCAGGGGGCGCCCGCTGACGGGCAGCATGGGCTTGGGGCGATCGTGGGTCAGTTCCTTGAGCCGTGTGCCCTTGCCTGCCGCCAGAATTAGTGCCTTCATTGGCTAATATGCTCCGTCCCGCTTGAGTACAGCCCGGGGCGTCTGCACGAAGAGAATCTGTAAGTCTGTCCAAATGCTGTAATTGCGAATATAGTACATATCCATGCGCACGCGTTCGGCATAATCTACGTCCGATCGCCCCGATACCTGCCAGAGGCCGGTGATGCCCGGTTTGACCGTCAATAGATTATAGCGCATTTGGCCGTATTGTTCCGTCTCGGCCGCCGTGATCATGCGC
>CAYZLP010000751.1:0-3200 GCA_964478635.1 uncultured Caldilineaceae bacterium | reverse complement strand
AAAACCAGACCCACGATGAGCGGCCCACCGGCCAGGCCCAGCTTGAAGGTAATGCCGCCGGGGAGGGGAATGGGGATGAGGCCCACCAGCAAGCCCAGGGACAGCCCGATGCCGAAACTCAGGAGATTGACTTCGCTGAGCGCCTTGTACGAATCGCCGAAGAGTGTGCTGAGGGCCGGCATGTTTTCGCGGCGGGTGACCACCCGGACCCGATCGCCCAGCTCCAAAACGGTATCGGCCTCTGCCAGAAGATCCACATCGCCTCGGCGTACCCGGGTGACGATGGCGTCATAGTCCTGGGGCAGACGCAAAGAAGCCAGGGTGAGGCCGGCGATCTGCGGATTGGAGACGAAGACGCGGCGAAAGTCATACTGGCTTCGGTCCAGTTCCAGATATTCATCGGTCAGCTCACCCAGCTGGCCCACGGCATAATCCACATCTTCGGGCGTACCGATGATGCTGACCAGATCACCGGGCTGGAAAACGGTCTGGCCATCCACCAGATGGACGCTGTCGTCGCGCTTGATGCGACCAAAGAGAATGGTGAGATTGGCGCGCTGCTCCAGCTCGTGAATCGGAACTCCGACTGCAGCAGGATTGGTGACGCAGACGGTGCGGTTGTAGATCTCCTTCTCGACCAGATTCAGGTTGCGCAGCCGCTTGACATCTTCGGCATAGTCAATCTTCCAGACCCGCTGCATGACGGCGACGGCAATCAGCATGCCCAAGACGCCCATGGGATAGGCCACGGAGTAACCGACCACGGGTTCGGCCAGCATGGCGTCCAACTGATCGGCCGGCGCATAGGTGCGAATGGTGTCCAGGAGCCCGGCCAGCGCCGGCGTGTTGGTCAGGCTGCCGGCAAACATGCCGGCCGTCACGGTGGACTTGAGGTTCAGGAGGAAATGGGCCGTCGCCGTCATGGCAGCGGCCAGGCTGAGCATGACCAGCACGAAGAGGTTGTCACGCAGGCCGCGCCGGTTGAAGGACGCAAAAAAGCCCGCGCCGCTGCTCAAGCCAATGGTGTAGACGAAGATGACAAGGCCCAATTCAAAGACCACCGACGGCAGGGCAATCTCCGGGCTGAGTGCGCCGAAGAAGAGCCCGACAAAGAGGACCGCGGCCACGCCGAGACTGCTGCCCTTGACCTTGATCCGGCCGATGGCGTAGCCAATGGAGGTGACGAGAAAGAGTAACAGGAGCGGTTCTTCGATCAGAAGGTTGATCATGGATTACTTGCTTTCGTCGAAATATCCGCTCGGATAGGGTCCGACCATGGGGGCGTCGTCTTGAATGCCCATGGAGAGAACTGCGTCACCGGGATTGAAGTAGATGCCATGGGCGCGTCCGATGACGATCCCGTCATATTCGCTGCAGATGACGCCGTCACCCAACGGCCGTCCCCAGACGTCCCGCACCAGACCCACCACCTCGCCGGCGCGGACCACGTCACCGGGCTCCACAGTATGTAGCACAATGCACGGTTCCTCCACCCGGGGCGTCAGGCGCCGGCGCACGGGGTATCCCGGATCGACCACGGCAATGCCGTCGATGGGCTCCGGCGCGCCGTCCAACATGCCCGCCCAACGGAGCACGTTGCGCGTCCCGGCTGCGGCAGCCCGGACCACGGCCGCATCGGGCAGGTGGCCGGTGCTCAGCTCCGCAGTGAAGGCGGGGATGCGCCCGACCAACAAGGCCGCGCCGGAAGTCGAGCGGTGAAGTTTTTCGTCGATGTATTTCTCGGTGGGGAACTCGTTGATCACCGTGTGGCCGTAGGCATCGATCATGGCGCCCAGGCGGTCGGACAACGCCTCCGCTTCCTGCCGGTTTGCCGACTCATCACCGTCTTCCCGGTAGAGAATCCGGTCCCGGAAGACAAAGGAGATGGAGCCCGTCCATGCGTTGTGGTAGTCAATGAGATAGTCGGCCGTTGCTTCAATGGCCGTATAGAGGCGGGCGAAGGCCCGTTCTTGGGCTGTGGGCGGCGCCTTGTCGGGATCCGACTGTTGTCGGTTGCGACCGTCGGGCCAGAGCCGGTTGGGATTCTCGGGTACGTGGTAGGGCACGTAGGCCATGGTGCGCAGTCCCGGCGGACAGAGGGCCGGCAGGGCAATGATGGTGCCGCGCAGCCGATCGACGAGCTCCTGGTTGAGCAACTGGTAGAGCACGGCCGGCCCGGCATGTTCCGGGCCGTGAATGCCGGCCGTCAACCAAATACAGGGTCCTTCTGTGCGTCCTTGGGCGATGACAACCGGCAGAAACTCCTGCGTGCCAGTGGGAAAGGTGAATGCGTCCCATTCTCCGTATTGAATCGTTCCGGGCTTGGCCACAGCAGTGCCAATTTGAATACCGGGCGCCATTATCAGCTCCTGATTGGTGATGAAAGCGGATGAACCACGAACCCTGCTATTTTATCACAGGGAACCGTCGACCAGGGCCTCATGTGACGCGCATAAATCGTAGCGGCTTTATCTGTCTGCTTTGCAGATTGTAGATTTATGTTGTGCGTGATACACTCACGGCAAGATACCTCCCAGAAAACCGTAGCCAGCTACTCTAACCAAAGACGTATTGTCCACAAAGACGTATTGTCCACAAGGAGCCGGATTATGAACAGACACTTGGAAATGCGCCGGGTGGGGTTGATCGCGGTTGCATTCATGCTCGCTTTGAGCCTCTTTTTTGGCATTGTCCAGGCGGCCACGCTACAGGCGGCGCCGGCCTGGCAAGCAGAGCCGACCGAGCCTGCGCCGGAGGAGAGCGGTATTTACGTTGTGCAGCCCGGCGACACGGTTCACGTGATTGCCGAGCAATTTGGGATGACGGCCGCCGAACTGCGCGCGCTGAACAACATGGGCGACAGCAATCTCATCTATGTGGGGCAAGAGCTGGCCGTCGGCGGTACGCCCGTCGCCTCGGACATCATCAGCGGGACGGTAACCCCTGTGGCCGAAGAAGAAGCCACGCCTGCGGCTGCTGAGGAAGCGACGCCTGCAGCCGAAGAAGAAGCCACGCCTGCGGCCGACGAGGAAACGACGCCTGCAGCCGACGAGGAAGCGACGCCTGCGGCTGCGGAAGAAGCGACGCCTGCTGCTGAGGAAGAAGCGACGCCTGTAGCCGAAGAGGAAGCGACCCCTGCGGCTGCGGAAGAGGCCACGCCTGTCGCCGAAGAGGAAGCCACGCCTGCTGCTGAGGAAGAA
>CAYZLP010000750.1:0-3201 GCA_964478635.1 uncultured Caldilineaceae bacterium | reverse complement strand
AGCCGCGCGATTTCTTCGATATACCGCCCCTGCTGGACAACTTGCCCCATCCCGCCTCGGCTGCCACGCTGGGCGACGCCCGTCTTTACGTCGTAAGCCGCGAACGCATGGTTGAGATCATGCAGCGTCATCCCCAAGTCGCCGGCTCGTTGCTGCCCTATATGAGCAGACGTCTGCGCGACTTGACAGCCCTGACAGGCGACCTGGCCTTCACCGATGTGTCAACTCGCCTGGCGCGGCTCATTCTCATGTATGCTCATACTGAGGGGGAGACGACCCCCCACGGCATCCAGCTTGCCTGGGGTCTCTCCCATCGCCAGATTGGATACCTCATCGGAACGGCACGCGAAGTCGTTACCCGCTCGCTCCACCACTTCAGTCAGGAAGGCGTGCTGCACAGCGATCACGGCCGGCTGATCATTGACGACTGGGAAGCGCTCAAGAAGCTGGCCGAAAGCCGCTGAAACCGGGACCTTGCCTCCGATCGACGTCGGCAGTGACCTGAGTCACTGCACGTCAGATGGTTTCCGGTGATAATTATTGGTGAAGCAACGCATTTTGCAGCCTTCAGTGAAGTCCGATCCTGAGATCTTGCTTGGGTATCCGGGGGGAGCTTGATTATGTTCAGCCGCGTTTTGGCGCCGATCGACGGTTCGCCTGACGCCGGCGTCGCCCTTCACCACGCCATCGCCATCGCTCGAGAAGCGGGCGCGGTGATTCACGCCCTCTACGTAGCCGACAGCAAGCTGATCGAAAGCGCCTATCGGATTGCATCAAGCCCAAAAACTTCTGCATTCGAGTTCAATCCGGGCCTGAGCGGGATCGCGTTCGCCGCCCGCGCCCGTCTCGCCGACTACGGGTGGCGGACCCTGGCGGATGCCCATGCTCGCTGTGCTGCAGCAGGCATTCCTTGTGAGACGGAATATGTAGAAGGTGTCGTGGTGAACGTCATCCTGAATCGGGCCGCGCACATGGATTTGATCGTCATGGGCAGGCGCGGCGAGGGCGCGAACTGGGCGGGACCGCAGCTAGGGTCCGTCTTCGAAGCAGTGGTGCGCCACGCCCGAATTCCGGTTTTGGCAGTTCAAGCGGAGATTCGTCCCGTGCGGCGCATTCTGGTCGCGTTCGATGGCAGCGAGTGCGCAAACGCAGCCCTTAAGATTGCCATGCGCATGGCAAGACATAGGGGTCGGTCCCTCATCGTGCTTACGGTCGATGACGGCCTGCCCGGACGTCATGCGGCATGGCAATCAGGCAGAGCACAGCTGGCACGGCCCGGCGCTCACTGCTTCGTTTCGGGTCAAGTAAGCGGTGAAATTCTGAGATTGGCCACAGCAAAATCCTGCGATCTGATTGCGCTGGGCGCTTATGGTGATCGCCGGTTTGTCGCGACATGTTTTGGCAGTACGGTGGATGAGGTATTGCACGAAAGCATACATCCCGTATTGGTTTGTCGCTGACGGCAATAGCGAATGAGGGTTCAAAAGAATCGGATAAGGAGAAAAAACATGTACACACACGAATCTGTAAGCCAGGCCATGGCCGCAGAGTTGGACGCCCGCATCGAAGCGGCCGGCGGTGATATCGCCACCGTACGCCATGAGCTGGAGGACCAACTGCACGCCCTGGAGGAGGAAGACCAGTTGGAGGATCAGGTACAGATCGCCCTGCTGTTGGGCGAGATCTCCTACTTGGACGAAAAGGCGGAAGAATTGCAGCAACCCGTACCGGAAAAACACGTCGGGCTGATCGACCGCATCCGCAGCCTGTTTGGCAGTCAGGAGTAGCAATTTTGGGCGCCGGAGGGATGGCGTCGTCAGTGCCGACGCCATCCGGTGACCTCATCTACAGAGACAGACGTAGCCGATCGGACGCGCTACGGAGCAGGGACATGAATGACGAAGTTGATTCATCCAAGCAAGCGATATTGTCACAGTTGGTTGCGGCGGAGACTGCGGCCCGGCAGAAGGTGGACAAGGCGCAAGCCGCCGCACAAGCGACCATAGCCACCGCCAAAGAGGACGCAAAGCGAGTGCTGGAGGAGGCACGGGTACAGGCCCAGGAAGAGGCCAAAGCAATAGCAGCCCGGCAGGCAAAGGCGAGCGAGGAGAAGGTTGAAGCGTTGCGAACGGCGGCCCGGAAGCGCCAGGCGGACGCCGAAGCGAACGCCGAAAAAAACCTGGATGCTGCAGTCAAGCTGATGGTGGATTGGGTTACCGGGGCGGGAGGATGAAATGTCGGTACTGCTCGACACGCCCCGCTACGCCGCGGCAAACGCTCAGGTTTGCGCGCTCTCTACCCATTTGCTCGACCCGATGCTGCGTCGCCAAATCCTGGAAGCGCCTGATGTTCCTGGGATCTTCTCCTTGCTGCAGCAGGCCGGCATCCAGGCTGAATCGACAAACACAGGGGAAAAGGCTCAGACGACGGCGATCGAGCGGCATCTCCGGCAGCGATTGGCACGGTTGTCACGGCTCCCCGCCCAGTTGATCGCAGGCAGGTCTCGCACGCTCCTGGTCTGGTACTGGCGTCGCTTCGAGATCGACAACCTCAAGACGGTCCTGCGCGCCTCCCACTACCAAAAGCCATGGGCCACCGTTGCCTCCGGCCTGATCGATTTGAGCCCCTATTCTGCAATTGCCTGGCAGCGTCTGGCCGAAGCAGGTTCCGTCGGCGCACTGATCGACCGGCTTCCGGTCGATGCATACCGGCACGCACTTGCTGCGGCCATGCCCCGCTACCAGCGAGAACGCTCTCTCTTCGTACTCGAGGCTTCTCTGGACCTGATGCACGGGCGGCGCCTCGCTGCCTACATTGCGGCCCTCCATGGACGCGACCGGCAAGAGGCTGAGTCCTATCTGGGCTTCCAACTGGATGCGCAAAATCTGCTCTGGGCCTACCGTTACCGGATCTTCGCCCAACTGTCACCGGAAGAGATCCTGAACTACACCCTCCACCGGCGCATACGGGTCAACGCCGACGTCGTCCGCGCGATTGCCTTGGGCGCACCGCTCAGCGAAACGGTACGTTCACTCTGGGGCGACAACCTACCAGGAAGCGCGGCGCTGGACGAATTACCCGACCGGCAAGCCCTTCCCGAGCTGGAACTCGCCTGCCGGCGCCATCTGGCCGATGAAGCCCGCCGCGCCGGACGCGGCTATCCGCTTCACTTAGGCGCACTGCTGGCCTTCCTGGTCCGCT
>CAYZLP010000749.1:0-3205 GCA_964478635.1 uncultured Caldilineaceae bacterium | reverse complement strand
CCTGAATCGGGGCCAGCAGCAGCGAACCATCGGGCGCCGTTTCGGCTATCCAGCCTCGCCGGGTCGCGCCGCTAACGGGCGCATCTACCAGCCACCAGGAGAGCCCGTCTACGCTTTGCGGACCGCCCATAATCGTGACGGTGGTGTTGGCCGGCACATCGGCGATCACGTCGCCTTCATCTTTGTCGACGTAGCCGGGCGTTTTGCGAAAACGGACAATGTTCTGGGTGAGGGCACGATCGCCGGGGCGGAATGTGCCCGTCGGTTCGCCGCCGCCCTCTTCCGCCAGGGCCAGCAATTCCACACCGTTGGGTGCAGTTTCGGCGGCCCAGCCGTCCGCAATGACGCCATCCGGCAGGGCCATGCGCAGATTCCACCAGATCAATTCATCGGCCGTGCGCGGGCCGCCGAGAACCGGACCAACCGTTCCTGGAGCCAAATCGCCGAGCACGTCGTTGGCGGGTTTGTCTCGATAGCCGGGCGTACGGCGATAGCGCACGAAATCCAGGGTCTGGACTCGATCACCGATCTGGAACTTTCCCGTATCGCCAGGATCGCCGCCGCCGCCGGGCGGTGCGATCTCACCGATCTTCTGGAGCAGACGCTCGCCTCCTGGGGCGGTCTCGGCCATCCAACCGGAAAAAGCCTGCTGTGCGGCGTCGATTCCCCGCACTTGCCACCAAGTGAGGCCGTCTTTTACCGTCGGTCCGCCGGTAATGGCCACTTCAGTAGCGGGCGCAATGGCGCCAAGGGTATCCTCGGGCGGTTTGTTGACGTAACCCGGCGAACGGCGCAGACGCACAGTGGTGAGGGTTTTGGCCAGGGAACCGACGCCCAGTTCATCGTCGGGCGGCGGCGCGCTCGTTTCAAGCAACCGCACCAGCGGCAGGCCGGCCGAGGTGAATTGGGCCAACCAGCCCTGGCGGCCGTTGCCCTCCGTCTCCTTGACCTGCCACCAGATCAGACCATTGGCACTGCGGGCCACGCCATCCACGACCCGCACCTGGGCCTGTTCGGGCAGCACCGCGACGATATCTTCAGGCGGCTTGCCCACGAATCCCGGCGACCGCCGCATTTTGACAAAATCGCGGGTTGCCAGCAAATCGTCAACCCCATAGTCGGCAGCCGGAGGCAAGACGACACGCCATTTGAAATCGCTCTGGAGCGATTGGCGAAAATCTTCGATCACGCCCTGCTTGCCCTCAATATACCAGCGATCGATCCGGGGCCAGCGGTAGAGAATCAGGGCACGAATTTGCTGACGGCCGGGCAAATTGTTCCAGTAGTCAATCTCGCCGTAAGCGGCCTTGACCCAGCCAATGTTCCGATCGAGCCAGGAGACATCCTGGTCGGTTTCGGTCAGGTAGACGGGCAGGTGGCGCATGTCCTGCGGAATGCCTTCCATGAAGTCCCGGTACGCCCGAAATTCGTAGTGGCGGTCGGTAAAGGGCGCGCCCATTTTGGCTTCAGAGTAGATCAGGTTTTTGTCGGCTGCGTGGGTATAGGTATGGAGTGTGATGCCGTCACAACCGTTCGGTCCCAGCAGAGTCAGGATATCCCGCATGTAGCCGACCCAGTCGCCCCGCTCATTGCCAGGGTAGGTCGTCTGGTTGTTCCATGGGGCGACTGCGCCGATAAGGACCTGATCGCTGGCATGACCCGACACCCTGAGGATCGCTTCTCTGCATAGCCGATAGCATTCCGCATACTTTTTCGGTGTGATGACTTCCACATTGGCGGGCGCGGCCAGGGGTCGCGCCGGCTCGTCGGCAGCCGCTTCATCGTCGGCCGGCGGCTGCAAAGCGCTGAAGCGTGCGGGATCGCCGCGACGGCGCGGATCGCTCAATTCCGGCGGAAGCGGGGCGGCGCCGGGCGGGCGCACTGCCGGCGGTTTGGGCGGCGGCGTCGGCTGCCCCAGTTCGGCATCCCCCATGCCGCCGCTAATGGCGTGCAGGAAGGCATTCCACCAGCGCTGGAAGAAACTGGCGGGTTCGGCAGGCAGGACGATTTCAACGTCTTCCGGGAATGGTTCGCCCGTGTCCCCTTCCTCGGGAGCAGCTTGCTGAAGCATCAGCGGCGGCTGTGCGCTGAGGCGGGGCCGCTCGATATCGTAATTCATCTCGTTGCCGATGATCCAGAGCTTGCAACCTGCACTGTTGGCCACGAAATTGGCGCAACGCTGGGCAAACGCCGCATACCGATCGCTCGGCGGGATGGTACCGTTCGGGTAATAGCCATTGTTCAAACGCACGATTACGCCGATGCCCCGGTCACTATAGGTGCGATAGTCGCGGCCGGACCGGTCGTTCGGATCGTGTCCGATGCCTTCCGTAAAGACGATCCAGCCGGGACGGCCGGCGTCGAACATATATTGTTCACCACCGGGTTCGTGAATGCCAAAAATATACTCAGAATCAAAGAGGGGGCGGGCCATGGCTGGCTCCTTCTGTTGGCAAAACGAGTTGCGCGCGTCGCGACGTCTGAAGGCGCATGATAGCACGCTTTATGCGGGCTGTCACACCGTGGGCAAGATAGGCGCAGCATCGCTCCGGGCGTGACCATGCTGCCGAATACGGGGGAACGTCAGGCGGCGGACGGTCAATCTGCCCGGCCTGACGTCACATAGGTGGATTTGCTGAGGGGACGGCGATCTCCAGCGGGAATCTCTACCAGAATCCGTCATCTTCGTTGAAGCCGAATTCTTCGCAGATGCGCGAAACGGTGGCGATGATCTCGTCGTGACGGGCGCCGTTGGTCGCGACCACGCCGTTATGGGCCCGTACATCCCGCTTGTTGAAGACAATGGGATTGCCCCAGCAGTCAGTCATGACGCCGCCGGCCGCCTCCAGGAGCGCACAGGGCGCGCAGAGATCCCATTCCTTGCAGCCGGGACTGGGATGGACATAGAGGTCGGCCAACTGGCGGCTGATAAGGCCGACCTTCAGCCCCACACTGCCGCTGACGCGCTCGGAGGTGATGCGCAGGGATTTGCGCATTTGATCCACGATCTGCGGTCGGTGGCTGCGGCTGCTGACCACGACCATCTTGTTGAGCTGGGCCACATCGCTTACCCCAAGGGGAATCTCTTCGTCATCCTCATAGAGAAACGCGCCGATCCCTTTTCCACCGGCGTAGAGCAGGCCCGGATCGGGCTGCATGACGACACCCATGACCGGTTCGCCTTTGACGGCAAGCCCGATCATGA
>CAYZLP010000748.1:0-3214 GCA_964478635.1 uncultured Caldilineaceae bacterium | reverse complement strand
AACCCGCGACCTTCGGCTTGACAGGCCGATATGCTAACCGCTACACCACGCCTCCACGTTCGATTTCAACGGTTTGCAGTCTACCACCGGCCGTTTGGATTGTCAAATCACGGCGCAGTAAAATACCAATCGTTTGCGCATCGTTTCGATTCTGACGGCCCCATGCTACAATGGGCGCCATGCTACAATGAACGCCGACTTGAGCAACGACCATTCCGGACGATTCGATACGCTTCATGTCCCCGACGCTTGTCATTCAATTGCTGGGCGCGCCCCGGGTGCTGCTCGACGACCGTCCCGTCACGTCCTTCCCGTCCAGTAAAGTCTCCGGCCTACTCTATTTTCTGGCAACCGAGCCCCGCCCGCGCAGCCGCGAAACCCTGGCCGGCACGCTCTGGCCCGACTACGACGCCACTCAGGCGAAGAAGAACCTGCGCGGGGCTCTCTACCATCTGCGCAAATCGCTGGATCCCTACCTGGATGTCCAGCGCAACGAAATCGGCCTGCGCCTAACGGACGCCGTCGAAGTCGACGTGGCCGCATTTGAAGCGGCGCTCTCCCGGGCCCGCCGCCATGAGGAGGGCAGCGACGCCCAGCTGGCCGAGCTGGCCGACGCCGTTGCGCGCTATCGAGGTCCCTTTCTCGAGGGCTTCGGCCCGGGTGATAGCGACCTCTATGAGGAATGGATCGAAAGCGAACGCCGGCGACTCCACGAACGGGCCATCCAGGCGCTGAACCGCCTGGTCGCCGCGGCCATCGAACGCCAGGACCTGCTCCTGGGCATCGAACACGCCACCCATCTCCTTTCCCTAGACCCACTGCGCGACGAAAGCCATCGGGGCCTCATATTGTTGCTTGCCCTGGACGGGCAAACGCAGACTGCCCTGGATCGCTACGAGGAATATGTCGACCTGCTGGCAGAGGAAGTGGGCGCCCCGCCCGGACCGGATACCGCCGCACTTGCCGAGCGGATTCGAGCCGGCGACTTTGAACATGGGGCCGCGCTGCGCATCGTTGCGCCCCGACGCAAGCGGCACAACCTGCCGGCCGAGCTGGAGCCCATCATCGATCGGGACGATGAAAAGGCCTGGATTCTCGACGCCTTTGCCGAGCCCAACATCCGGCTAATCACCATCGCCGGCCTCGGCGGCATGGGCAAGACGCGCCTGGCGCTGCATATTGGCCGCCACTATGCGTCTGCGCTGGAGACCGATGAGGCAAACGGCGCTGAACCGCCTCTGCCCGATGGAGTCTTCTTTGTCGACCTCGCCGGCCTGGAAGCCGGTCCCCAGGCCGAAGAACAGATCGCGGCGGCCATCGCCAGTGCGCTCCAGTTCAATCTGGACGGCGTCAGCCCCGCCCAACTGGCCGATGCGCTGACGGAGAGACGGCTCCTCCTCATTTTGGATAACTTCGAGCTGCTGCAGGTCGCCGGCGGGTTGCTCACCATGCTGCAGGAACGCGCGCCGGGCCTGCGCTTTCTCGTCACATCGCGGACCCGACTTGGGGTGCGGGGCGAACGGGTGATTTTTCTCCAGGGCCTGCCCACGCCACCTTCGGAAGACGATCCGCCGGAACGCTATCCGGCCACAGCGCTCTTCCTGCGGGCGATTGCGTCCCGCACCGATGGCGCGACCGTCGGTCGAGAAGAGATCGGGGCCGTGGCTTCCACGTGCCGGCTGCTTCACGGCCTGCCCTTGGGGATTGAGCTGGCGGCGGCCTGGTCAACCATGCTCACGCCGACGGAGATTCTGCGCGAGGTGCGCAAGGGTCTCGACTTTCTGCAGAGCGATATGCCGGATCTGCCCGAGCGGCACCGGAGCCTGCGGGCCGTTTTCGAGCGCACGTGGCGCCAGCTGAACGAGGATGAACGGGATGCGCTCGTCCGGCTGGCAGTCTTTCGAGGCGGTTTCTCGCATGAGGCGGCCGAAAAGGTTGCCGGGGCAGACCTCATGACCCTGCGCCGGCTCATGGACAAAGCCCTGATCCGCTACCAGGAACGCGCGGATACGGAGGAATCGCCGCGCGGCGGCCGCTATGAGATCGCCGAAATCCTGCGCCAATATGCGGCCGAACGGCTGGAAGACCCCGCGCGCTACCTCACCACACGAACGCGTCATGCCTGCTACTACTTCGAATTCCTGGCGGATCTGGCCGGCGAATTGCGCAGTGGCGACCAACCCGGCGCCCTGGATGCCATCGAGGACGAAATCGACAACGTGCGCGCGGCCCTCCAATGGTTGGAGGAAGACCAGGCGCCTCCCCAGGGAATCTCCCATGCGCGCTTTCGCCGGGGCGCCCTGGCCCTCTTCGATTTCTTCGATATCCGGGGCTGGTTCCACGAAGGCGACGCCGTCTTCAAGGCCCTGGCCGAGGCGACCGAGCGGGAGACCGGGGCAGGCGACAGTCTGGCGGCCCAGTTTGCCGCGCGCCACGCCTGGTTCGCCTTTCACATGGGACGCAGCGACGCAAGCGTCGCCGCCCTGCGCAACAGCCTGGCCGAACTTCACCTTGCGGGCGCAGAAGAGGCCACGGTCTTTAACTTGAACTACCTGGGCGCGGTGCTCCTCCACCTCGGACGGCTGGAGGACGCAGCCGCTACGCTCGCCGAGGCGCGGCGGATAGCCGAAAAGGTCGACGACCGCTTCGGCGCCAGCATTGCCCTGAATACCCTCGGCCAGGCCGCCTTGCGCCAAGGAGAGTATGACCGGGCCGAGACCCTCTGCGAGGAAGCCCTGGCGTTGAAGCGGGCCGTCAATGACCGGCGGGGCATCATGTACGCCCTGACGACCCTGGGGCGCATTGCGCAACAGGCCGGCCGTGATGACGAGGCGCGGCGTCTCTATGGGGAAGCGCTGCAGATTAGCGAAGAGCTGGCGGACCGCCGGGGCGTCGGCTTGGCCCAGCGCAACCTGGGTGACGTCGCCTTGGCCCGGGAAGAACTGAGTTCCGCGCAGCGCATGTATGACCTCAGCCTGGAAAACCTGCGCGCCACCGGCAGCCGGGGCGAAATCGCCGCAGGTCTGATTCGCCTGGCCCGAGTGGAGGCTGCACGCCGGCGAGCCGACAATGCCCTCGACCTGCTCCGGGAGGCCCTTCCCATTGCCCTGGACACGGGGACGGACCCGGCCCTCGTCGCCGGACTCTTGGTGACGGCAGCCGCGCAACTGCAGGTGGGTGAAACGGCCCGCGCGGTGACCCTGCTCCAGGCGCT
>CAYZLP010000747.1:0-3215 GCA_964478635.1 uncultured Caldilineaceae bacterium | reverse complement strand
TTTGGCGGCGCGAGTTGAACATCATCAGTTCATACTCGGCTACGCCCGATCTTTTTCCCCGGGCCATGGCAATTCTGGCCCGCGACCGTTACCCGTTTGAAGAACTCGTGACCCACGTGCGGCCCCTCGCGGCTGCGGATGAAGCGTTTCGTCTGGCCCATGGCGGCCAGGCCATGAAGGTGGTGGTCGCTCGTGACTAAGTCGGAGATCCCCGGCGCCGGCGGCTCGGATCGTGCGCGGCACGAACTCCTGGTAGCTGTGGCCACGCTCTACTACGAGCAGAAGCAAAACCAGCAGCAGATAGCCGATCGGCTGGAGATTTCCCGTTCCAGCGTCTCCCGCCTGCTGAGCGAAGCCCTGGAGCGGGGCGTTGTAGAGATTCGCATCCACAAGCGAAGCCAGCGCGCCCATCACCTCGAACACGAACTCGTTACTCGCTTCGGGCTCCGTGACGCATACGTGCTGGACAATGCCGAGGGGCGCCCCGAAGCAGAACTCCTGCCCGACCTGGGCCGCCTGGCCGCCGACTATCTCGGCCGGATCATCAGCCTTTTGGCGCCGGATGACTGCATCGCCATCGCCTGGGGTCGGGGTGTCCACGCCGCGGTATCGGCCCTGGAAGCGGACCCCAGCCGCCACATCGATGTCGTGCAGATGTTGGGCAGTATCGGCGCGCCCGATGCCTTGTTGGACGGGCCGGACCTGGCCCGCCTGCTCGCGGCCAAGCTGGGCGGCAACCACTATTACCTCCACGCGCCCGTTTTGGTGGAGCAGGTTGCCCTGCGCGATCTACTGCTCAACGAACCGTCCGTGCGCGATGGCTTGACCCGCGCGCAGGGCGCAGCTCTGGCGATTACCGGCATTGGCACGACGCGGGACGAAGACTCCAGCTTTCTTCGCGCCGGCCACTTGACGGCCGAAGAGCTACGCGACCTGCGCCGGCAGGGGGTTGTGGGTGAGACGTGCGGTATGTTCTTTGACGCACAAGGCCGCTTTACCGATTATGCAGTCAATGCGCGCGTCGTCGGACTGGACTTGGACAGCGTCCATGCCATCCCCCGGGTGATCGCCGTGGCCCACGGGCACGCCAAAGTCGATTCGATCCTGGGTGCGCTGCTGGGCCGCCACATGACGGTGCTGGTGACGGACGATGCAACCGCCCGGGCCGTCCTGCAGCGCAGCGCCCGCGCGCGAGATGCAGAAGACGCGGTCCAACCTGCGATTGTTCGAACATAGAGGCGGTCCGGCATTCCGGGAATGGGCCAAACCGTCCTCGGTTACCGAAGTGTCGCCGGCCCATTCCCGGAATGCCGGCGCAACGCTTGACCATCGCTATACAAGCCGCGCCGGAACAGGGCGCGGACCACATACGTGAGGAGAGACGGGCATGGCAAACATCGTCATTCTGGGCGCCGGCGTCATGGGCACTGCGTTCAGCTTTCCCCTGGCCGACAACGGTCACCAGATTCGCCTGGTCGGCACGCACCTGGATGGTGACATCATCGAGGAGATCCACGACAGCGGCCTGCATCCGCGCCTGGGCTCCCGGGTTGCCGCCGGCGTGACGCCCTACACCTACGACCGGCTGGATGAGGCCATGGCAGCAGCCGATCTGGTGGTGCTCGGCGTCAATTCACTGGGCGTGGACTGGGCGTCCAACATGCTGGGGGACTTGCTGCCGCCCGACTTTCCCGTCATGTTGCTGACCAAGGGGCTGGTGGGAGATGACGAGGGGCTGCACATTCTGCCCCATGCCTTCCGGGATGGTCTGTCGCCGGCTCGCCGGGGGGATGTGCGCCTGGCTGCAATCGGCGGACCCTCCATTGCCGGTGAATTGGCCGCCAAGCGCCACACCTGCGTCGTGGTCACCGGCGAAGATGCCGGACAGCTGGGTCGTCTAGCCGAACTCTTGCGCACGCCCTATTATCACGTCTGGCCCAACGCCGATTTTGTCGGCGTGGAGGTCTGCGTCGCCATGAAGAATCTCTATGCGCTGGCCGTTGGCCTGGTGGGCGGCTTCCTGGAGAAGGAGGGAACGGCCGACAACGGGGCGGTCATGCACAATCTGGCCGCGGGCATCTTCGCCCAGGGGCTGTGGGAGACGGCCTATCTGGTCGACAAGCTGGGCGGTCAGCGGCGCAGCGTCTTCACCTTGCCAGGTGCGGGCGATCTCTACGTTACCAGCATGGGCGGGCGCAACAGCCGCATGGGGCGCTGGCTCGGCCAGGGCCTGCCCTACTCGGAGGCCAAGCGGACCCACATGCCCGACGACACCATCGAGGGCGCGGAGCTGGCCCAGGCCATCGGCCCGGCCGTGGAGCGCATGGTCGCCGCGGGCGAACTGGATGCTGCCGCCGTGCCCCTCATGCTGACCATGATCCGCATCGTCTGCCACGACGCCCCGCCCGAGATCCCGTGGGATGATTTCTTTGCCGGGCCGGTCGCGTAGCCGAAAATTGGATAGACCGCGGATTTGGCGGATCGGGCGGATTTTCACGAATTTTTTTTGTGTTGTTAGGGCGCCCATGGCCGCCGGATACGTATGACTTCCAAGAGTAGCCAGATTTTGGCGCAATTTTGTCATTTCTGTGAAGGAGAAAATCAGCGAGCAGCCGCCCAATCCGCAAAATCCGCGTTCTATCGAGATTCGTAAAGGATTCGTTACCGATCAACCGGTTTTGACCCGGGATCGGGGGGTAAAAAAAGCGTCTTGACAGTCGATTTCCGGCTATGGTATGCTTTTGAAAGTTTGTGTGCCGCTTGGACATTTGTGCAAAATCAGCTCTCCCCAGGCATGCAAGCGCTCGAATACATCTCATCCAAAATAACTCCTGCTTTTCACTTGCTGTTCTGTCGCTGTTCGTGTTGATTGCTTCTACAACCCAATTCTGAAGGAGGATTGCATGTCCAACGAGGAAAAGAAGTTGAATCTGCAGCCTTTGACGCGCCGCCAGGTGCTGAAGGGCATGGCCATGACGGGCGCCGGTTTGGCCCTGGCCGCGTGTGCGCCGGGCGCTGCGCCCGGTGGCGGCGCCGCCGCGCCGGCCGGTGAAGCCGTCGCCGGCAGCGCCCTCCTGGGCACCGTCGGCGACGAGATGCAGGGCAAGACGATTGAGATGAGCTTTGCTGTCATTGCCGGATGGCCGCCCAGCGCTGCGCCGATTGAAATGTTCCCGATGTTTGCTGCGTATGCCAAGGAGAATTTTGGCTATGAC
>CAYZLP010000746.1:0-3223 GCA_964478635.1 uncultured Caldilineaceae bacterium | reverse complement strand
GGCGTCACGCATGAGTGGCGCAGAATCGGCTGAATCGTTCAACTACCAACGCTAGCAACCAAGTATCCGACAGAGGAGCAAAACATGATTACCGTAACCCATGCGTTTACATGTCCGATTGGCGAACACGAGAAGGCCCAGGCTGTCACCAAAGAATACAAGGCGCTCTTTGATCCCTCACCTACTTGCCGGGTCTACAAGAGTGCGGGAGGTTTAGCAAACCGATTTTTCATTGAGGACGATTTCGAAAGCTTGGGCGACTACGAAGCCAAATGGGCGGAACGAACGGCAACGCCGGAATTCCAGACATGGATCAAGAAGTGGTTCGAAGTCGCCATCGACGGCAGCTTTGAGGTCAACTTCCGTCGTGTCATCGAGTAGAAAAGAGCTGAGTAGTCTGTACGGTCCGCGCTCCCCTTAACGTCGGAAACATCTACGAAACGCTGTCAATCGTACACTCTGTGGGCCGGGTCCACAATCAGGCACATCAGACCAGAACCGCATCAACCAAAGGAGAAACCCAGTTCATGTCATACGAACAGGAAGTCGCAACGCACTACACGGCGGACCATCTTCTCGAATCCATTGAGGCTGCCGTCGCCGGCATCGGCAAAACGACCGCCAATGTCACCATCGACGATCTTGCTCCCACCGATGAGTTTCATGTTGGGGGGAGGCCGGCTACACAGCATCTGCTCAACCAACTCGATTTTTCGGCCGACGATCGGATCCTCGATGTGGGCTGCGGTCTGGGTGGCGCGGCCCGCTATATGGCGACCACCTATGGCTGTCATGTCACCGGCATTGATCTCACACAATCCTTCATCGATGTGGGCATCCAACTGAATTCCTGGGTGAGCATGAACGGCGGCGTCACGCTACAACAGGCCAATGCAGTGGCCATGCCCTTTGACGACAGCGCCTTTGACGGTGCGACCATGCTGCACGTGGGCATGAATATCGAGGACAAATCCGCACTCTTCCGTGAGATCTACCGCGTGCTGCGCCCGGGCGCATCCCTCGGCGTCTACGACATCATGCAGATCAAAGCAGGCAAACTGACCTACCCGGTCCCCTGGGCAACCGAGAGCCATATCAGCAAGGTGTCGACGCCTGAAACCTATGAAGAGGCCATCAGCCAGGCCGGATTTGAGATCGGCGCCAAAACGGTCCGCCTCGACTATGCACTGGACTTTTTCGAGCAGATTCGCGCCAAAGCCGCGTCAAACGGTGGGCCGCCCCCGTTCGGACTCCATCTTCTGATGCAAGAGACTACGCCGATCAAAGTCAAGAATATGATCGATAACTTTGAAGCCGGGTTGATCGCCCCGGTTGAGATCATTGCACGGAAGGGGTAGTCTCCATGCGGTCGATGGTGGCGAGGATGGTCTGCTGGTCATCGGTATCGGTCACGTGAAGAATGACAAGCACATCGTTGGGGCTTATGCGTTCGGTCACACCGCAGCGCGCAAGAGTTCCTTGCCCTGTGCGTCCAGTCGTTTTGCCGGCTGGACTTCCGCCAGGCCCATGTCGCCGTTGACCATCATGTTGGACTTGCCCAGCCCGGCGAAGCGTTCGGCTTGCACCGCGCGCGCCGCACGTTCATGTGGATGTCGTTCGTGAAGCGGGCACAAAGCGCCATGCGGTCCATGAGCGGGCCGGAGATGCGGCGCCATGCTCGCTCCGCATGGCGCTCATCCCCGGAGTAGCCGCATGAGCAAGGGCCCATGGCCAAGCTTGAACGTATGATTATCCTAGCAGACGTTCAACCTCGTCGTTGACCTCACGCCAGGCGTCCTCCAACCCGAGTTTCTCCACCCAAAAGTTGAAGTATGTCCAGTCTATATAATCCAATCCCAGCGTCGCAAGCATTGAGGCGATATCGTGGATGTGTTTCGTCTGTTGGCTCAAACCATAGTAGGCGACTTTGTTCAGGATGAGATCCTCTGGGGAATGCACGAATACCTCACCCAGCGGCGGACCCAGGTCAACCAGTTGTCGTCGGCCAAGCGCTGTGGACCGAAAGGCGTCGCCTTCGCGCAACAGAAAAAGCTCAGCTTTGTAGCCGCTATCCAGATGGATCGCATTGACCGGCAAATCACCGACCGGCTGCAATAGGAGGTCGAGCAAGATGTCAGCCGGCACCAACATCCTGCGTATTTCCAACTCGCTTGACAAACTCGCAATGCGCTCAATCGGGACATGGACGACAAGGTCAAAATCCTGCGTTGTACGCGGTTCGCCCCAAGCCCAGACCGCGACTGCGCCCCCGATGAGATAGGTCACACCTGCCGTTTCGAGCGCGTCAATGACCAGCCGTGCGAAGTCTAGGAAACCGATTCGATCCTGTGCCATCTTTTCTGCTTCTTATAATGTTCGAGCAGTCCCCCACGAACGATTTGCAGCGCCTCATCTTCGCTCAATTCGGGGCGCCGGTCACGAAGCCGGTAAACGCCAACACGCTCGGCGGCCTCGATCATATCGGCCGCTCGGCGTACTCGCTCAGCCGGAGTCATGCGGCGGACGAACTCTATTTGGGCAAGATCGATTCCGGCTACTGCGCCCGCGATCTGGCGGCGCATCTTTTCGGTTACGATAATCTTTGGACGGACCACGGCTCGAGATTCTCTCCGGGCACAATTGCCGCGCGTGCGTTTTGCGTCTCAGGAACTGCCATCAGCATATCTACTATCGATTATACCAGATTCCGCAACTGCTTGTGATCGCTGGTACGTCGTACATTAAAACTGACGCTGCCCGCATGTCGTATCAATCAATAGCAACCCCAAATCGGACAAAATGGTCGCTCTACACCCCGCCCCTTGGCCGATACTGCAGCGCCTCGGCCAGGTGCTCGGTCCGGATCGCCTCTTCACCCGCTAGATCGGCAATCGTGCTCCCCAGCTTGAGCACTCGGTGGTAGGCCCGGGCGCTCAGCTCCATCTGCTTGACCGCGGCGCGCATGAGGCCCTTGCCGGCTTCGTCGATGGCGCAAAAGGTTTGCACGTTGTTTGATCCGCCGCTGCTCGAAAGCGGCGTACAGGCCGGGCCCATGTCGCCGTTGACGAGCATGTTGGGCTTGCCCAGGGATGCAAAGCGCGCTTCCTGGACCTTGCGCGCTGCTTCAACCCGGGCGCGGATGGCAGCGGAAGACTCGCCGCCGTCCAATGAGGCCAGTTTCTCAAACGGAACCCTGCGCACCTGGAGGTGAATGTCGATGCGG
>CAYZLP010000745.1:0-3225 GCA_964478635.1 uncultured Caldilineaceae bacterium | reverse complement strand
AGCCTCCGCCTTTGCGTTCGGCGCAGCTTTGGATACAATAGCACCGATGTCGACGACAACACTGGATCAAATCGCCGAAGAGAAGCGCGCTGCAAAGCGTCTCACCCAGCCGGTTGAGGCGTTGCTTGGGCTTGTTGCCCTGATCGCCCTGATCGCGCTGGCCAGTGGGACGGTGCGTCCGATTCACGTCACCGTGGACGGCGTGGAAGAGACCGTCTTCACCCATCGCCGCACTTTGGATCGACTGCTGCTCGACCTTGGCTTTGGTCCGAATGCGGCCGACCGGGTGATGCCCGCGCCCCAAACGCCCCTGCGGCGCAACATGACCGTGACCATCGATCGTCCGTTGCCCGTCCAGCTCTTTGCCGACGGTCGTGATATGACCCTTGAAACCTGGAGCGGCACGCCGGCCTCGGTTTTGGAAGCGGCCGGCGTGACTTTTCATCGCACCGATCAGGCGCTGTTGAATGGTGAGCCCATTGGCTGGGACGATCCGCTCCCGGCCGCAGCCCCCCAGCCAAGGCCCCAAACCTACGATCGGGGACACGCCTGGGACCATATCGAGCGCAGGCCGCTCCAATTGCGCGTGCACCGCTCCATTCCCATCCACGTGAATGACGGCGGCTTGACTTTTCCCGTCCGCACGACGTCCGAAACCGTGGGCGAGGCGTTACTGGCTGCCAACATAGAACTTTATCTGGGTGATGAGGTTTTGCCCAGCCTGGGCAGCCCGGTCAGCACGGGGCAGCGCATTTCCATTGTGCGCAGCACGCCGGTTACCGTGGCGGCCGATGGGGAAACGGTCAAGACGCGGGTGAAGGCCGAAACCGTGGCCGATGTGCTGGCTGCGCTGGAGATCGGCCTGGCGGGCATGGATACGGTCTTGCCCCCGCTGGATACACCGCTGCACGACGACCTCGAGATCTCGGTAACCCGAATCCGGGAAGACGTGATCGTTGATGAGGAGATTGCGCCCTTCGAAACGATTTACGAAGCCGATCCCAATCTGCCTATCGATACGCAGACCGTCCTGGCCCCGGGCGCCGAAGGGATTACCCGCAGCCGCTATCGAGTGCGCTATGAGAACGGGGAAGAGACGGCCAGAACCCTGGAGGATACCTGGACGGCCCAGCAGCCGGCCCAGCGCATCATTGCCTACGGCCAGCAAATCGAGCCCCAGAGCTTCACGACCGCCGACGGCCAGACGGTCACCTACTGGCGCAAGATTCGCATGTTGGCGACCAGCTACAGCGCATCCCGGGCCGGCGTCTCACCCGATAACCGCTATTACGGTTTCACCTACTCCGGGGAGCCCATGCGCGACGGTGTTGTCGCAGTCGACTTCAGCCTGATCCCCTTGCGTTCTCAGGTCTATATTCCGAGTTATGGCTACGGGGATGCCCTGGATACGGGCGGCGCGATGCGCGGGCGGCGGATCGACCTGGGTTACGCAGACGACACCTGGGTTCCCGTCCGGCGCTGGGTCGATGTTTACCTCCTCTGGCCGCCGCCGCCCGAATCGCGCATCACGTGGGTCTTGCCGAATTGGCCGCGTCCGCCTCAATAACCCCTCAGCCTTTGGCGTTCCACCCGGCTTTGGATACAATGTCCTCTATGTTGACATGGGCTCTCACTTTGAGCAGTCTATGCGTTACTGGCATTCGTTTACGTTCATGACACAGACCGATAGCCCTCGGCTGACGCGCCGTGTTGTCTATCCTCTCCTGCTGCTGATCCTTCTGGGCGGACTCGTTCTGCGCACGTGGAATTTGAACTTCGACCGGGGCATCGGCAGCCATCCGGATGAGCGCAGCACGGCCTGTTTTTATGCGACGACGATCTCGCTGCCCGCTTCCTGGAAGGAATTCCGCGATCCCCGCCAGAGCCCATTGAATCCGCTGTGGGATCTGGCGCGCCAGGAGCGCCGCAGCTTCACCTATGGTCATTTCCCGCTCTATCTTGGTGTGGCCATGGGCGAAGTCTTGGCGCGCCTGGCGCCCATCGCCGAAGGCCTGGGTGCGCCGGCCGCCACCACCTCGCTGATGGCCAGGGCCGGTACGGCCTGTGACGCCATTGCCGTAGCCGGGCGTCTGACCATCGCGCTGTTGGACACGCTGACCATTTTGCTACTGTACGGGTTGGCGACTGCCATCTATGGCCGGGGCGCCGGCTTGCTGGCTGGGGCCTTCTACGCCTTTGCCGCCCAGGCCATCCAGTTGAGCCACTTTTTCGCCATGGATCCGGCCAGCACGACCTTCACCGTGTTGGCCGTTCTGGGCGGCGTTTGGATGGTGCAGCGGCGTTCATGGGCCGCCGCCGCAGTCACCGGTATCGGGGCGGGTCTGGCCATCTCATCGAAGTTCAGCGCACTGCCGGTGCTAGCCGTGCCTGTGGTGGCCGCCCTCCTGGTTATCTGGCTCACTGCCGAACGGGAAGCGCTGAGCAATACCCATCCGCTGCCCGGCGTGGGGCAGGATCGCTTCCGTGCCGTTGGCGGCGCGCTCCTCGCCCTGGTTCTGGCTGCGCTCACCTTTGCGGTCACCAGCCCCTATGCCGTGCTTGACTGGCAGAGCTTCATCCAGGCGACGCTGGTGGAACAAGGGCGCATGGTGCGTGGTGTGGCCGATTTTCCCTTCACGCGCCAATATCGCAACACCACGCCCTATCTCTATTTCATCCAGCAGCAGGTGCAGTGGGGGCTTGGCTGGCCCCTGGGGCTGGTTGCCCTGTCCGGCACGCTCTTTGCCGTCGCCGGGCTGCTGCGGGTGCTCTATGCTATGGCGGCAACGGTGGTTGCCCGCATCTTCGACCGGCCCGCCTGGTATGGGATCCCCGAGCGGGAACTGCTGCTCCTGGTCGCCTGGAGCTGGGTCATTCCCTACTTCGGGCTTACGGGCGCCTTCCTGGCCAAGTTTAACCGCTACATGAGCCCGGTCCTGCCCTTTGCCCTGCTCTTTGGCGCCGGCCTCATCTGGCACATCTGGCACGGCCGCCTCTTCGGCATACGCCGCATCACCACCGGCCAACTATCAGCGCATGCCGAAATCACGCCAGAAACCGTCGCCGGACTAACTCCCGCCCCCGACCCCAAGCCTTCGCCTCAGCCTTCGCCTCATACTCGCCTCCGCCAGGCCATTGCCGCCACCCTTGCCCTCGTCGGCCTGGTGGGTAGCCTCTTTTGGTCCGTGGCCTACGTCAACGGCGTCTACAATCGGGAGCATCCGG
>CAYZLP010000744.1:0-3231 GCA_964478635.1 uncultured Caldilineaceae bacterium | reverse complement strand
GTCGTCGGTGGGCGGGTTATCGCCGAAGTAACCGGCCAGGGTCACGATCCAACGGTCGCCGTCTTGGGCCAGCATGCCCGCGGCAATGGGCAGCGCCGGCGTGGGTGCAATGTTGACCATGAGGTCGCCGCCCAAGTCGTCCGGATTGCGCGCATAGAGCCTGCTGGCGTAGCCCATGCGCACCTCGACCACCTCTTCCTCCGGGCGCGGGTAGCCCAACTCCTCCAGCCAGGCCGGTGTGTGCGAGCCGCGCCCGCTCGCGTCCACCACCAGCGCGGCCGGCACCGTGGTCGCCACCGCGCCGTCCACCCGCTCGCGGATGCGGACGCCGGTGACGCGCGTCCGTCCGGTGTCGCTCGTCAACCCGGCCACGTCGAAGTTCTGCAAGAGCCGGACGTTGGCGATGGCCAGCGTGCGACGGCGCACTTCGGCTTCCAGCGTGGGGCGGCTGACGTACAGCTTCGCGGTGGCGGCGGGATGTTTGGCGAGATAGCCGCCGCCCGAGAAGAGACGCCCGTTGCCGAGCACCGCGCCCTGGCGCACGAGTTCAGCAGTCAGGCCGGGATAGAGTTCCTCCATCACCTGATGCCCACGGCCCAGCAGCGCGTGGGCATGGCGGCCTTGGGGCACGCCCTTGCGGTTTTCCGCACCCGACGGCAGAACATCGCGTTCCACGATCACGACCTTGGCGAACTGTTCCGACAGCACGCGGGCGGTCATCAGCCCGGCGATGCTGCCGCCGATGACGACGGCGGATTGGATCTTGGCTTGTGTGTGCATGTGGCGCCTCCCGGCTTCGTGGGGCAGAATCGTGACTCTGCCGCTGCGTTGCGTGACAAAGACCAGGGTAGCGGGCGAGCCGGTGGCTTTCCAGCCCAAGTGCTGCCGAATTTCTGCCGAAAGCTTGGGAAAAAGCGCGCGTCTACTGCTGTGTTGCGGCTTGCTGCTGCAGCGTGGCCGTCAGCCGCGCAAGCCCCGTGTTGAGGTGATAGCGATAGGTGTTGAAGGGCAAGTCGAGGTATTCGGCCGTCTGCTCTTGGGTCGCGCGCGGCTCGATGTAGGTATACCACAGGGCGCGATAGAGCTTGGCATCGCGCGGGTTGTGGCTGAAGCTCGTGACGGCTTGGGCAATGCATCCACGCAGCGCGTCCGCTGTGCGCGCGTCGCCCAGGAGCGCGCTGTTCAGGAGTGGATTGGTGGCCAGTTGATCGGGGCGTGTGAAGTCACGCAGGGCTTGACGCACCGCGTCGGCAAACTCCTCGTCCGGCAAGTGGGTGCGCGACGCCGATGGGGCCGTGTCGCCGACAAGCGATTGTTCATCGGCATGCTTGGTATCGACTTGCCACCGATGCAGCGGATCTTGAATCCAGTCATGGCTGAAGACGCCGAAACTTCGGTCACCGAGTTGGAAATCGGCGCCGGGCGTGCGCGGAAAACGGATGCTCTCGAAGTGGGGCGCCATGAAGTCGGGATGGGCCATGGCCACGAAGCTCCAGACCAGGCCGGGCGTGGTGCGCCAGTGGGTGACGCAGTTGGCGGCCGAAAGGTTGACCGCAGGCGATACCGCCTGGTAGGTGTCCGCCGCCATCCAGAAGCGCATAAACGAGCCCGCTTGCCCCGGCGTCAGCGGACGGCGCGCTTGCATCCACGCCATCACCGCGCCCACACCCGGATCGACGGCGACATCTTCCGCGGTGATGCGCTCCAACGCGAGTTGGGCCATGAAGCCGTACAGCTTGCCGTCATTGGTGCGATAGGTCAGAAACGCGTCGGGCTGGCGCGCCTGCCAGTGGGCGGCGATGGTGGTAGAGTCGTCCCCCTCGTGTAGCCGCACCATCTCGAGGATCGCCGCGAAGTCATCGACAGTGGCCGGTTCGGCGTAGGCGCGGTCCATTTCGTCCCAGGCGAAGAACTCCTTCATGCCTGGTGCCTGGCGGTTTACGAAGATTATGTCCAGACCGTAGCGCTGTTGCGCGTAGCCGATACTCTGCCAATGACGCTGGCGCAGATAAGTCAGGATGGTTTGCTGATAGTCGGCATACGCGGCCGGGTTGCGCCAGTGGAGATCTGCGACGATCAGATCGCGCACCAGATCGTGGGGAAAGAGGCCATAAGGCCCTTCCTCCACAAAGGTTAGCCCGCGCAGCCAGCGGAAGAGCGCAAAGCCGTCTTCATCGCCAAACCGAGCGGCCAGGAGCGTTTCATTCACTGTAAGTGCGATAGACGCCAATTCCAGGGCCTCACGGTGTTGTGAAGTAGGAACGTCTTGCAAGAAGCGTTCCAAAAGTAGGTTTATAACATCACGCTCATCTGGCTTGGGCAGGTCGGCTGCGGCGGGATCCTGGGCATGAAGATCGGCAACCAGCGACAAGGCCAGGGGAAGCCCGGGGGGGTACTCCAACACGTCGCGTTGGGCGTCGGCGGGCACTCCGCGGAGGGTGAGATAGCGGTGACCATCGTCCGGTGACAAGTTGCCAAGATGGAGCAGGCGGGCAAGCGCACGCCACCCCTCGTCAGTGCGCCACGCAGCGTGCGGGGGCGTACGCCCCGCCAGCACCACCAACGTCCGGGGCGGCATCATAGGCAGAAACGCTTCGCGTAGCCACCCGTCCAAGGAGGCAATCTGTTCGTATGTGTCGATTAGAAGCACAAGGTCCGGGATATTGGCAGCGGCTTGCGCCAATGATAGCTCCTCGCCGGCGTGCAGTGCCTGGCGTAGCGCCATTTCAAAGGCCGGCAGATTCGACCCGATGTTGCGGCTGTCCAGTGCAATGCAGGGGCGGCCGAGTTCTTTGGCAATGCGGGCGTATTCATGCAGAAGACTGGTCTTCCCCACGCCTCCCGCGCCGTGAATGTAGAGGACGGCAATGGCTGGATGCGTATCGAGGATGGCCTGGTGGAAAAGTGCAAGCTCATGCCGACGCCCGACAAAGCGCTGCGTGCGCGCCAATGCGAGGCGTTCCCGGAGGCTTGAGCCGGAGTTAGTTTGTCTAGCGTCCTCATCCGCCATGGGAGTTTGCTCGCGCCGCGTGTAGCCCGGAAAGACGTCGCGCGCTGGTTGCCGCAACCGCGCGGATTGTATTGCAATCGCCCTTCATGCGCAAGTCCGTTTTCAAGCCGCCGGCCCATGCAGCACCACCGGGATCTCCCTCGCCAGATTGATGGCTGCAACGGTCAAGGTGCACGTATAGGCGTAGATCTCCACGCCGGCTGCGGCGGCATCCACCAACG
>CAYZLP010000743.1:0-3234 GCA_964478635.1 uncultured Caldilineaceae bacterium | reverse complement strand
CAGTTGGGGCGCTACGCCTTCGTGATCGGTCAAAAAGAGCGCTTCGGCGGCGATCGCGCGTGCCGCGCCTCTTTCGATACCTTCTGGACACCATTACGCGCAGGGGAGAATCCCTACGCCGATGCCCCTGCCGATGACGGAATGCACATGCACGAAGATGGTGCGGCCCACGATCACGGCGCGACCCACGATCACGGCGCGGCCCTGGCGGTGGACGCAAGCGCCGCGCCTTCGGTGAGTCTCCAGGTGATTCCCCTGGCCGATGGAAGCTATAACGTGCGCGTTCAGACCAAAAACTTCACCTTTGCGCCCCAAAACGTCGACCAGGCGCCCGAACCGGGCGAAGGTCACGCCCATCTCTATGTCGATGATGAAAAAACCGCGCGCCTCTACGGTGAGTGGTACCATCTTGCCTCGCTTCCCGAAGACGCTGCAACCATTTCGGTGAGGCTATACGCCAACAACCATCAGCCGCTGGCCGTGGATGGCGAAGCGATTGGCGACACAGTTGTGATTGCCGAGATCGCCACGCCGTAGCCGCAGCCCGGCGGACCAATCACGCAAGGCCGGCATTCCCCCCACCACAGCCGCAACCGGGCTGCGACCATAGAGACCGCAGCCCGGCGCACCACCCTCCTCGACCGCACGCGTACCAGACCTCTTCCGCTCGATTATCGATCTCAGTCCAGGGCCGCGCACTCCTCATTTGTAGCCAATTTGTAGCATCGAACCCTGCAATATTGGGGCGTGAGGAGGTAGGGCCATGGCAGCACGCCGTCCTGAAAAGTGGGCCCTGCTGATCGGCATCAATACGTACCCGCACTTTGGACCGCAGTATCAACTCCACGGCTGCGTCAACGATGTCGATCTCATGCAGGAGATTCTAACCGCGCGATTTGCTTTCGATCCGGCCAGAATCACGCGCCTGACGAACGAGGCCGCAACCCGACGCGCCGTGCTCACGGCCCTGCTAGAACTGGCCCACAGCATCGGCCCGGACGATACGATTCTCCTGCATTTCAGCGGTCATGGCTCCCAGCGGACAGATGGCCCGGAACAGGACGAACCCGACGGACTGGACGAGACGCTGGTAATGGCGGACAGCGGCCGAGATCCCGTCCCCAATCGAGACATCAGCGACGATGAGATATACGCCTGGCTTCTCCAGGTGGCAAGCGTCGGCGCCAACGTAACGCTGATCCTGGATTGCTGCCATTCCGGCGCGTTCACCCGGAGCGCTTTCGGCGCGCCGGCCCGACAAGTGAAAGCGGACGACCGTCCGGCGGCCATGTTCCCGGAGCCGGCTCTGCCCCTGTTCGTGAACAAAGATCCGGCTTCAGTTGCCCACGGCGGCGGCTGGCTTCCACTGGGGAACCGCAACGTCATCTTCAGCGGCTGCGCCCACGACGAGCGGGCCTTCGAATTGGTGCAGGATGGCGTGCGACACGGCGCCTTGACCTACTTCTTGGCACAGGCGCTGCTCCATGCCCGGCCGGAAAGCAGCTACCGGGATCTATTCGAGCGCATCCTGCCACAAGTAGAAGCCCGGTACCCACGCCAGCACCCCCAGCTTGAAGGCGCACGCGATCGCATCATCTTCAGCGACCGGGCTCCAGCGCCTACGCCCTTCATTGCCGTCGGTCGACGACAGAACGCCACGCTTACGCTCCAGGCCGGCGCGGCCCACGGCATGACTGTGGGCTCCAGGTTTTCCGTCTTCTCACCCGGCGTCCGGCAGATCTCCCCGGCCGTTCCCAGGCTCGGCCTGGTCGAAATCAAGTCGGTCCAGGCAATCGCGTCCGAGGCCGCGATCCTGGAAGAAGCTGCCGACCGGCCGCTACACAGCGGCTGCCGTGCCGTGGAAGATGCTCATTCCTTCGGCGCCATGCAGTGGACCGTCAGCGTGAACGCACCGGAAGATTGTGCGCAATCAACTGCGAAGCTGAAGGAAGCCATTGAGGAATCCCCGCTGCTCCGCCTGCTCGAATCGGGCGAGGAGGCCGACGCAGGCGTCTATCTGCTCCTGCCCCACCCAGCGGAAGCCGACAGGCCCATTCCCCAACTCCCCCATCCGTCGATGCCGGCGTGGGCCGCAGTCGGACACGATGGCCGCCTCCTCATGCCCGTCCGGCCGGTCAGCGCTGCGGCTCCCTTCGCTATCCGGGATAACCTGGAGAAGTCCGTTCGCTACGCACAGACGCTGAGCCTCTCCAATCCCAACGAAGGCGCCCTGCGTCGGGAGGGCATCGACTTCACGCTGCTGCGCCAGGATTCATCCGGCGCCTGGCGCGATGCCGGAACGGCTGAAGGAGAACGAGACGCCGGCGGCCTGCCCCTCTTTTATGCGGGCGAGCGCATCGCCTTTTCGGTGACCAATCACCACGAATGGCCGGTTTACGTCTGCATGCTCGATTTCGGCTTGACGGGAGCCATCACCCAGCTCCACCCGGACCACGGCGTAAGCGAACCGCTCTTGCCCGGCCGAACGCTCTGCCGGGGTATCCTGCCCGGGGATGAGAGCTTCCTCTTCCTGCCCGACGATTTTCCCTTTGCGCCCGACCCGGAGGATGGTCTGCCTACAGGCGGTGTGGAGACCTACAAACTCTTTGTCACCGGCCGCCCAGCAGACTTCGGCTGGTTGGAGCAGAGCTGGATGCGCGCGGCTTCGGTCGGGGCGCAGCTTCCCTTGCGCAGGCTCTTCGATCTGGCCTATGCCGGCATCGGGGAGCGGGGTCCTCACCCCGTCCCGCTGGATGCCGAGGAAGCATGGACGACCGTAGAGCGGTCCTTCCGGTTGCAGCGCCCGGTAGGGGTCGCTGAAGGAGGCGGCTCATGATCCGCCTGGAGGCCGCCCGGACCTTCACCTGGCAAACGCCGCTCCCGACCGTCAACCCCATTTCGGAGTTTGCCCACAGCTATGCCGTCACCATCGGCATCGACGGCTACGGTCAGGGCATCCCGCCATTGCGTACCGCGACCAACGACGCGCACCTGCTCGCTGCCCTGCTACGGGAACAGCACGGCTACTACGTTGCCTGCATGACGGAAGCAGTAACCTACTCTGCCCTGGAGGCGCTCTTCGCCCGGCGGCTGCCCGACCACTTCCCAGTAGAGGTCGATGTCGATGGGGTCGCCGGGTCGCGCCCCGGCCGTGCTGACGTCGTAGCCGCGCAGCGTCACAAAGCCGCCAAACGTGGCGTCGGCCGCATGCGTCATCGCCGCGCCGACCAGCAG
>CAYZLP010000742.1:0-3239 GCA_964478635.1 uncultured Caldilineaceae bacterium | reverse complement strand
GCCGCATCCACGGCGATGTTTGGCAGTCTCTATTTCAGCGAAGTGGCCGGCTATGTGCCCTGCTCGCTCTGCTGGTACCAGCGCATCCTCATGTATCCGCTGGTTGCCATCTTGAGCGTCGGTCTCCTGCGGCGGGACACGGCCTTGCCCTACTACGTCTTGCCCTTTTCGATTCTGGGCATCATCGTATCGTCCTACCACTACCTGCTCCAGAAGACGAATATCTTTGACGGCGGTGCAGTCTGTCAGGCCGGGGTGCCTTGCACCACGGTCTGGATCAACTGGGCCGGCTTCATTACGATTCCCTTCCTGGCCCTGACGGCCTTCGTCGTCATCACAGGCATGGCCATGATTGCCTTTCAGAACGAAGAGAGCGAAGAAGCATTGCCGGCAGGAGGCATCCCGTGGCTGCCCGTTGCCGGGACTGTGGGCGGCGCGCTCTTGCTGGTCGTCTTGCTCGGCTTTGCCAATCGGCCCGACCCCAATGCCTTTGCAATTCCGGAAATGACCGTGGTCGAAGGCGCGGCGGCCCATGCCATGCCCGTCGATATCGACGGCGCGGCGCTGTACGGCACCGCCTGCGCCGCCTGCCACGGCCAGAACATGGAAGGCATCGACAACCTGGGGAATGCCTTGATCGACAACGAGTTTGTCGCCGACCGGAGCGACGAGGAACTGTTGGCCTTCATCCGCGCGGGGCGCATGCTCAACGACCCGGACAATACGTCCGGGCTGGTCATGCCGCCCAGCGGTGGTCAACCGAACCTGACCGACGCCGAAATCCTGGCTATCGTGCAGCATTTGCGCGCCGGCCAGACCACCGATTGAGTAAACGCATGACGATGGTTGACCGCACCCACAATCCGGACGCCCGTCGGGGATGGCTATTCCTCGCGGCCAAGCGCGTCCTGCCTGCCTTCGTGTTGGCCGCCTGCATCCTGGCCTTGGGCCGCCCTCTATACGCCCAGGAACCCGGGATTACGTCGCCCGGGACGGGTTCCACGGTCGGCGGCGACGTACCCGTACTGGGCACCGCGGTCATCGATCCCTTTCAGAAATACGAACTGCATTACAAACAGGAGCCCAGCGGGGACGATGCCTACATCTACTTCGATGGCGGCACCTCGCCGGTGATCAATGGCCAGCTAGCCGTGTGGCGGGCCTCAGGCCTGCCGCCGGGAAACTACAGCCTGCGCCTGCGCGTCGTCAAGCTGGACGGCAACTACGCCGAGTACTTCGCGCCGAACATCAGCGTGAATCAGGGCCCCACGCCCACGCCGACCTCGGATCAGCCGACGGAAACGCCCATCCCCACAGCCACGTTTACGCCCGCGCCGCAGCCCACTCCGGAAGTGGGTCAGGTGCAGCAGCCCGATGCCCTCGTGGAGGAGGCGAGTGAAGCCGAGGCCGAAGCGGCGCCTGCCGAACAGCCGGCCATCGGCGCCCTGCCCACACCGACCCCGGCAGTCGTCGCAGTGGTCGATCCGGCCCAGCCCGCGGCGGACGATGCGGCCGCAGAGGCGAGCGTCGGCAGCGTCACCCGGGAACTTGGCGAGGCGCTGGCTATTGAGCGGCTGCGCACCTACTTCTTTCAGGGAATGCGCATCAGCGCCCTACTCTTCCTCACGATTGGGCTTGTTTTTGCCGGGCGCTGGCTCTTCGGCTGGCTGCGCAAGCGCTGATTCACGCAATGTCCCAGAAGTCTGACTTTTCTCAAAAGTCAGACTTCTCTAACTGCGACGAAGTACGTCCCCTTTGGTTGACTCAATTCAGGTGCTGAGCCCGGCGCTCGGCGTGACCGTTCGCGTGCCTATTTCGGGCAGAACTTCAACGCGCCCCGTCAACTCCATCGCCAGCTCGACTTCCCCCGCAACGCGTCGGGCAGAGACGTGCACCGCGGCTTCCTGCCCCGCCACCGTCAGCCCATCATCCCAGTAGAAATGCCCTTCCCCGGTCCTGAAGTCGGGTCCGGCGTAGAGGGTCAATATCACCCGGGTCGGATCGTGGGGCGCATTGGCCGGCCACTCATCCGCCAGGGGCAGCAGCGCGCCGTCCCGCACCAGGATGGTCAGACGTTCCAACGGGGCCGGCAGGGTGACGACCTGGCCGCCCGGGTGCAGATCGCCCGTGGAAAAATCATGCCAGCCGCCGGCCACCGCCGGCAGATAGACCTCGACTGAACGCACATCCGGCGCCACTGCCGGCGCCACGAGCACATCACGACCCACCGTGAAGGCGTCCCACTCGGACCGGCAGGCCGAATCGTCGAAATGATAGAAGAGAGGCGCGATGATCGGCTCGCCGGTGAGATGCGCGCGCCGGGCCAAGTTGTAGAGCAGCGGCAGAAAACGATAGCGCAGGCGCAGGGCCTCCCTGACCAGATCGGTTGCTTCAGGATGCATCCAGGGCAGGTTGGGACCGCCGTCGGAGCCCGGCTTCCAGGCGTTCATGACGCAGCGGGGATGCAGCGCCATCATCTGGACCCAGCGCACCAGGAGTTCCGGTCCGGGCCGGGGACCGTCGAAGCCGCCCACATCGTGACCGACCAGGGGCATGCCCGAGAGGCTCATAGAGAGGCCGTTGCGCAGGTTCCACTTGAGGGTATGCCAGCTCGTGCGGTTGTCGCCCGACCAGGTCTCGGCGTAGCGCTGGATGCCGATAGGCCCCGCCCGGGTGATGCTGTAATGCCGCTGCTCCGGCGCATGGGCACGGGTCGCTTCCACGCTGGCCCGGGTCATGAGCAGGGCCAGCAAGGGCCGGAGATCGAGGGCAGGCAGAGCCGTCCCGAAGCCGTGAAGCCAGGCATCTTCATCCGCGATCTCGGCTTCATTGTTGTCGTTCCAAATGGCGTCGAAGCCTGCCTCCAATACCTGGCGGGTCGCCTGTCCCTGCCACCAACGCACCGTGGCCGGATTGGTAAAATCAAGGCTCGAACCACGCCCGCCCCAGAAGCGCTCCACGGCCGGCGCCCCGCTCTCCCGCATGACGAAGCGACCGGCAGCAGCGGCCTCAGCGTAGGCCGGATGGGTGGTCAGCAACGTTGGCTTGACATTGGCCGCGGTGTGAAAACCCAGGCCACGCAGGGTAGCAAAGAGCGCATGCCGATCGGGGAAAGCACGCTCATTCCAGGTGAAGACATAGCGATTGCCGTCCTCGCCCAGAGTGTAGCCCGAGCCCGAATGAATGGCGCTGATGGGCATGTCGTCGTCCCGGCAGCGACGGGCAAAGGCTTCGATGAC
>CAYZLP010000741.1:0-3239 GCA_964478635.1 uncultured Caldilineaceae bacterium | reverse complement strand
TGTAGTCCATGCTGGCGTAGCCCCGGGTGCGCGCCTTCAAGTCGTTGTAGAAGTCCACAATGATCTCGGCCAGAGGAATCGAGCAAGAGATTTCGACGCGCTTCGTATCGAGCCAGTTCTGATTGCGCAACTCGCCCCGGCGCTTGGTGATCAGGTCCATGACCGTGCCGATGTATTCGGACGGCGTGAAGATGTGCAGATCGCACCAGGGTTCTTCGACTTGTTCGATGTAGTTGGGATCGGGCAGATCGGCCGGGCTGTCGATGGTGATCGTCGTGCCGTCGGTCTTGACGACCCGGTACTCTACCGAAGGCGCAGTGAAAATGACGTCCAGGTCATACTCCCGCTCCAGCCGTTCCTGGATGATCTCCATGTGGAAGAGGCCCAAAAAGCCCAAGCGGAAGCCAAAGCCCAGGGCCTGGCTCGTCTCCGGTTCGTAGACCAGCGCGGCATCGTTGAGCTGGAGCTTCTCCAACGCATCGCGCAGGTCAACGTAATCGTCGGGGCTGGAGGGATAGAGGCCGGCGAAGACCATGGGTTTCATGGGCTGGTAGCCGGGCAGTAGTTCGGTCGCCGGGTTGGCGGCCAGGGTGATCGTGTCGCCCACGTCCAGATCCTGCACGCTCTTGAGACCGGTGGCGATGTAACCGACTTCCCCGGCATGCAGCCGCGCCGTGGGGAGCATGGCCGGCGTGAGCACCCCGATCTCCAGCGGTTCCATGGTTTTGCCCGTTACCATTGCCTTGAGCCGGGGCGTGCCGTCAATGGCGCCGTTGACGATGCGCACATAGGCGATCACGCCCTTGTACGCGTCGTAGTGGCAGTCGAAGACCAGGGCCTGGAGCGGTGCATTGACGTCCCCCTCCGGCGGCGGCACCTGCTCCACGATGTGCACCAGCACCTCTTCCACATTGAGTCCGGCTTTGGCGCTGATCCGGGGGATGTCCTCGGCCGGCGTTCCCAGTAGGTCCTCGATTTCCTGCGCCACGTCGTCGGGCATGGCGGCCGGCAGGTCGATCTTGTTGATCACCGGAACGATGGTCAGATCCTGTTCCAGTGCGGCAAACAGGTGGGCCATGGTCTGGGCCTGGATGCCCTGAGACGCATCGACGACCAGAATCGCGCCCTCGCAGGCCTGGAGCGCCCGATGGACCTCATAGCTGAAGTCCACGTGGCCGGGGGTATCGATCAGGTTGATTTCGTACTCCTGACCTTCCAGGCGAAAGATCATGCGCACGGCGCTGGCCTTGATCGTGACGCCCTTTTCCCGCTCCAGGTCCATGGAGTCGAGCAACTGCTCTTTCATCTCCCGGGCGGTGACGGTTTCCGTCATTTGCAGGAGACGGTCGGCCAGGGTGCTCTTACCGTGGTCGATATGGGCGATGATCGAAATATTGCGAATATGGTCTAAGTTCATGAACGGTTCCGAATGGCACGAAAGAATCCAGTGAACCCGCGCGGCTTTTCTGCGACGGTGCGGGTTGCAGTACTCCATTTTACCCGATCCCGCCACGGGAATCCAGTAGCGGAGGGCTCAAACAGTAATTCGTAATTTACCGCCAATAGACCGCGGAACAAACCGGATAGGGCGGACTTGTCGTAATCTGCTAAATCCGCGGTCAATTTGGTTCAAAATTGGAATTGCTGGGGCTCAAACGACAAACAATCTTTGGGCCGCCACCTGCGGATTGAACGGGTTGGATCGGATGAGCCGGATGTTTCTCACGTTCATCTGCTTACATCCGCCTCATCCGGTCGTTTCCGCGGTCCATTGCAGTCAAGTTACTTTTTTGGTCGCCTCTATGCCATATTTGATCGACCGGCGTTTTTGGAGTACGATCAATGGTTGCCACGCAATGACGCGCGGTTCGATCATTTGTGAGGGTTTGCCATGTCTATCACCTCTTCGTTGCTGCGTCACGCTCCTTCGCTGCTGCAAAACAAGCAATTTCAGCGTCAAACTGTGAACGGGGTCGGCCTGCTGGCCGGTCTGAGCGCCGGTGTGGCCGGCTACGCACTGCTACATGAACCCCTAAATGTGGGCTTCGAACGGCTCAATGTGCGGATCGAAGTTGGGCGAGGGCGTCTTCCGGAGCGTGGCCTGCGCATTCTGCACCTTTCGGACACCCACTTTCAGGGGCATAACTGGCGCGAGCGCCCGAAAATCGACCGGATCCGCCGCCTCACCAGGGAACTGGACTACGATCTGCTGATTCATACGGGCGACTTCTTGCACTATGACAGCGGGATTGAGAATGTCTTCGCACTGCTGGACGCTTTGCCCGAGCCACGTCTGGGGCGCTATGCCGTTCTGGGCAATCATGATTATTCCCACTATGCCATGCACGAAGCAGTGCCCAATATGTGGCGTAAATACCGGGACGGCGAGCGCGGCGGCGCCCATAGCAACGTCGGCTTGTTGGCACGCCCCTGGGAGATGCTGCGCTTTGGCCGCTATATGCGCAACACGCCCGTGGAGGTACGCAGGACCGGCTCCAATGATGTTGTCCACCTGACCCGGGAACTGATGCGCCGGGGCTTTCGTATCCTGCACAACCAGGCCGAGCGTATCCGGCAAGCGCCGGAGCGGCGGGACGGCGTCGATTTCTATCTCGCCGGCGTGGACGACGTGCTAGAGGGCCGACCCCACCTGCACGATGCCCTGGAGGGCGTGCCCGTGGATGCGCCGACCATCCTGCTCAGCCACAATCCCGACATCATCCAGAGCCCGCGTATGGGGCAGGTGGATTTGGTTCTGTCGGGCCATACCCACGGCGGACAGATTGTGCTGCCTTTCTGGGGACCGGCCCACACCCAGGCCCGCTATCTGGAGCGAAGCGATGTGGCCGGCTACTTGCGCCGGGGGCGAACCCAGGTCTACATTTCCCGCGGCATTGGTGAAGGGATTCCGCTGCGCTTTGCAGCCAAACCCCAGTTCGCCTTGGTAACCGTACAATCCGTATAGTTACTATTCAGCCATCGGCCAAATAGAACGCGGATTGAGCGGATTAGGCGGATTCCCGCTGATCGATCTGGATGAAGATCCGCGCAGATTCGGTAAATCGTTCGACTGAGCGCCCGACTGAGCGTTCGACTGAGCTCACGCCGAAGTCCGCCTGATCAGCGTTCCATTTCTGGCCTGGCTGTATAGGTACTCCGTATAGAGATTTTGATGATGAACCCATTTGTCCGCTGGCGCGTGAATTTGGTGCAGGACTTGACCGGCGACGTGCTGGAAA